>JARFPW010000288.1 GCA_029288095.1 Gemmatimonadota bacterium | reverse complement strand
TGCACCGCCTGAATCACGTCAGGATTGTGCCCGGCTTGTCGGAGCACGTCGCGCAACGCCTGGATGAACTGCGCACTCGACCACGCCACCCACTCCGATGGCTTCACGATGATTGCATTGCCCGACATCAACGCCGGAATCACGGGATTGACGATGTTCTGAAATGGATAGTTCCACGGGATGATCGCCGCGACGACGCCAACAGGTTCCCGCAATGTGTAATTGAGAAATCCGCCCGACACCGGGATCACGTCGCCGGTGAGCTTGTCCGCCCATCCCGCGAAGTACCGCAGGTTCGAAACGACGAACGGGATGTCGACCTTGGAAGACTCGAACAACGGCTTGCCGTTGTCGCGCGTTTCCGTGGCCGCGATGAATTCGGCGTTCTGTTCGACCAGGTCGGCCAGTCGCCACAGCAACGCGGACCGCCGGTGCGGGTCGAGGTGCCGCCACTTCGGCGACTCGAAAGCCTCGCGAGCCGAGCGGACGGCGGCATCGACCTGCTCGGCGCCAGCCTCCTCAATCTCCGCGATCGGCTCTTCCGTCGCCGGGTTCAGCGTGACGAACCGGTCCGACCCGGAAACCCATTCGCCACCGATCAACAACTTCGTGCGCAGGTTCATTGTGTCGATTCCCTGAGCGTCAGGTGCCGGAAAAGTCGGGCGTCCGCTTCTCGATGTAGGCTTCCAGACCCTCCTTGGCATCCGAACCCTGGAACAGCAGCTGCTGAAGCTCGCGTTCGATGGCCAGACCCTCGGAGAACGGGACTTCGACGCCACTGCACACCGCCCGCTTGATTCGCCCCACGGCCCGCGACGCGGCTTTTGGCGGCACGAACTGGCCAGCGTATTCGAGGACCAGGTCCAGGAAGTTCTCGGCGTCGAAGATCTTGTTGACGATACCGAGCGAGAGCGCTTCGTCAAACCCGAACATTTTTCCCTCGACCATCAGCTCGATCGCCTTCGACTTGCCAAGCATCCGACCCAGGCGCTGTGTGCCACCGGTGCCCGGAAGGACCCCGAGATTCACCTCCGGCAGGCCGACCATGCCTCCGTCCTTCTTGGCGATCCGGAGATCGCAGGCCATGGCGATTTCCAGTCCTCCGCCAACTGTGTGTCCGTTCAGTGCGCCGATCACCAGCTTCGGCGTCTGCTCCAGCCGGGTGAGCGTCTCGTTCGCATGCAAGCAGAAGTAGTATTTGAAGTAAGGGTCCGACGACCGCAGCATGTTGATGTTGGCTCCGGCCGAGAAAAACTTCTCGCCGGCGCCGGTCAGCACGATGACGTGAACGCTCTCGTCGAACCGGGCCTTGATGATCGCGGCGTCCATCTCCGCCATCATCTCGTGTGTGTATGTGTTGGCCGGTGGGTCGACCATCGTGATGATCCCCACTCCATTCTTGACCTCGTATTCGATCAGCTTGTCAGCCATCGGTGTCCTCTTCTGCTGGTCTTGTTGAGTACCGTCTGATTTGGGTCCGAGTAGCCCGTCTAGTGGGTGCGTCGAACGCCATAAAGTATGGCTGCGCTCGTTCCCGCGATACGGATGCGGGCGTCACGGAAGACTGCCGCCGCTGGCGCCAGATGGAGCATGCGACCAACTTGAGCCCATGCCTAAGAACCCCCGTTCGATAGCGGCCCGAGTCGGTTTCGTGTTGGTCACGCTGGCCGCGGTCTCCCTGCTGGTCGGCGCTCCCGTCAGCCAGGAAACGACGGTCGTGCGAGTTCCGGTGACGGGGACCATCGAGCTCGGCCTCGCTCCGTTCGTTGGACGCGCGATCCGCGAGGCTGAAGAGTCGGGCGCCGCGGCGGTTATCCTGGATATAGACACCCCCGGCGGCCGCATCGACGCCGCCTGGGAGATCATCGACGACATCCGTGATTCCGAGGTGCCCGTATACGCGTACGTGAACCGCCGGGCGCTGTCGGCCGGCGCGATGATCGGTCTTGCCGCCGACGGGCTGTACATGAGACCCGGATCGACGATCGGGGCCGCGACCCCGGTGGACGGGCAGGGGACCAGGGCGTCGGAGAAGATGGTGAGCGCGATGCGATCGGAGTTTCGGGCTCTGGCCGAGGAGCGGGGATTCGATCCCCGAATCGGCGAGGCGATGGTGGACGAGTCGGTCGAGGTTCCGGGCATAGTCGATGCCGACCGGCTGCTCACGCTCACCACGGAGGAGGCCATCGAGCTGGGTGTGGCGACCGGAGTCGTCGAAGACTATCCGGCAATGCTCGTCTCCGTTGGCGTGGGGGAGGGGAGAAGTATAGACATGCGGCCCAATTGGGCCGAGGCGATCGTGCGTTTCCTGACGAATCCGGTGATCGCGCCGTTTCTGCTGAGCCTCGGCTTTCTCGGCCTGATCATCGAGGTGAAGACCCCGACGTTCGGGCTGGCCGGCGGCATCGGGTTGTTCTGCCTGGCGGCATTCTTCGGCGCGCGGTTGATCGTGAATCTCGCCGGGATGGAAGAGCTGCTGTTGCTCGGCGCCGGCGTGGCTCTACTGGCCGCC
>JARFPW010000265.1 GCA_029288095.1 Gemmatimonadota bacterium | reverse complement strand
CTCTGCAGAAGGGCGTGCGGCTCGAGGTGATCGTCGTGGCGGTAACCGTGCTCATCGCGGTCGTTCTGGCACAGGTCCCGCCGCCCATCGACTGAAGCCGATCACTCTCCCAGGTAGCGGCCCGGCATCAGGTACGCCTGTACGTAGTCGGCGACTCCGTCCTCGAGCGATCTGATCGGCTCTTCGTAACCTGCCTCGCGAATGCGCTCGATCGTCGCCTGAGTGAAGTACTGGTATCTGTCGCGCAGGCCTTCCGGCATGTCGATGTAGTCGATGTCCGGCTCGCGGCCCATGGCGGTGAACACGGCGGTCGCCAGATCCTTGAACGAGCGGGCCGTTCCGGTACCGACGTTGAACAGGCCGTTCGCCTTCGGACTGTCGGCCAGGTGAAGCACCATCTCGACCGCATCCTTCACGTAGACGAAGTCGCGCATCTGGCCGCCATCCTCGTAGTCAGCACGATGAGACCGGAACAGCGAGACGGTACCCGACTCGCTGATCTGATCGAACGCCTTGGCCACGACCGATCGCATGTCGCCTTTGTGGCCCTCGTTCGGTCCGTAGACGTTGAAGAACTTGATACCAGCCATGTAGTCGAGCCATCCGCGATTCCGGGCCTGCACGTCGAACAGATGCTTGGAGTATCCATACAGGTTGAGCGGACGCAGCGTCTCGAGGTCGGCCGCATCGTCGTACCCCTGGCTACCGTCCCCGTATGTAGCCGCCGAACTGGCGTATACGAACCGTGTGTCGTGCTTCAGGCACCAGCGTGCCAGCGTTTCCGTGTAGCGGAAGTTGTTGTTGTACAGGTAATCGGCATCCTGCTCGGTGGTCGAGCTGCAGGCACCCATATGAAGGACGGCATCCGGCTTGATTCCAGCATCGAGGAACGCGATCAGGTCCGCCTTGTCCAGATACTCGGCGAACCGCAGGGCTCGCAGGTTGCGCCATTTTTCCGACGTGTCGAGCGCATCCGCGATGATCAGGTCATCGCGTCCGAATTCATTGAGCCGGGCCGCGAGACAACTGCCGATGAACCCTGCTCCACCGGTGACGACGATCATGAATGGGCCCCTGAGAGTGCGTTGTACGTGTCAGTTTGGCGCGCCAGGCTCCAGTATACTCAGGTGCGCAGACGCTCGCCCTAGGGCCTGTGCCTGGAGTCTTATCCCCTACGCCGACCGGGGATGTCGCTCGCCAAGACGAGGCGCGGAACCGAGCAGGATATTATATTTGTTGCTGGACCCACCTGACTCCCCCCGGTCGGGACCGCTTGTGAAAACAAGGAGTCAGCTGAGATGGAACCAAAGACTATCGTCGTCAGGGGCGATCGCTGGACAGTTCAGGAAGAAGAGGCGGTAGACCTCGGCATCCCCACCTACCGATCCTACAGGTCCGAAACTCCGCCCTACCACAAGATCGTTTTCGTTCACCCGATCTCACGTAAGCGGCGGGAAGCAGAGTGGCACAATCCGCTCAGCAAGTGCGATACCGAAGACCTGCAGATCATGTTCGAGGAGTCGCGGCCGGCTCGGTGACTCCGGTGCCCAGTCGGCCCTACGGATCTGGTGGTTGGAATCGGAGTGTATCAGTCGCGCAGTTCTTGACCGCAGCCGGGACACTCCCGAGGGTTCAGCCGCTGACCCAGGTACCGGTCGCAGGCGGGACAGCGCCAGTTGGCAATGCTGAAGCCGAAGAAGGCTAGTACCACTGCGCCCACCACCACGACTACTGCCGATTCTCCCAACCCGAATAGCCCGCCGCCACTAAAAGCTACCGCCGCCCCGAGAACACCGACCGGAATGGCAGAGACTGCTTGCCGTTTTCGTTTTGCGACGTACTCCTTCTTGTACCTGACCACCAGACTCGGCTCAGTGGTCCGACCATCGAGATCTGTTCTCGGCATTAGCGTATTTCAGCGTCGGGTGCGAGCACCGCGAGTGAAAGCATCGGTGAGAATCCCTGACTCTCATGCTGATGTAGTAGGAAGCGGAGGGGCAGGGATTCGCCGTCGAGCCGCGCATGCGGCGAGACCCTTTCGCGAGCAGCGCGAGTGAAAGCACCGATGAGAATCCCTGACTCTCGTGGCTGATGTAGTAAGAAGCGGAGGGGCAGGGATTCGAACCCTGAAGCCCGTGAGGGCGCCGGTTTTCGAGACCGGTGCATTACCGTTCTGCCACCCCTCCGTACCGACACGTCCTTGAACGTGCGGTCGACGCGACGCGCTGCAAGCCGTCGGCCAGCCGCCAAGGCGGCAGAGCGGACGGGGTGGGATTTGAACCCACGAGACACTTGCGTGCCCACACGCTTTCCAGGCGTGCGCCTTAAGCCACTCGGCCACCCGTCCAACGGAGGGAGTGGGATTCGAACCCACGCGGGCCTTTCAGCCCAACGCCTTAGCAGGGCGCCGCCATAAGCCACTCGGCCATCCCTCCACGCCCGAATTCGCCTTTACTCTAGCAGCAAATTCGGTTCCTGCAAACAAAACGGCGAAGGCATCGGCCGCATACTCGCGGCGCCCCTTCACCGGTCATTGGCGATTGGCCCGCCAGGGTTCGAACCTGGAATCTCTTGGTCCAGAGCCAAGCGTGTTGCCAATTCCACCACGGGCCACCAGCCGCCCCCGGGGGCGGGCTTGCGAGTATACGTAAACAATCTGCCCGTATCAACCATTACGAATCGTGTGGTGCAGGGGTTCCCGGCGCGTCGAAACAGGCGAAGCCCGCGTCAGGAATCGCATCGGCTGGTGCGTGTAGCCTGAACGCTCAATCGCCCAGCCGGGATCGTGAAATACGACAGCCGGAGACTGTCCATCCTGTCGTGGGCGCAGCTTGTCGGGTGCGGCCGGCGACTGGGTGCATACGACCGCCACCGAGGCGCCGTGGATCGCACGGATAGAGCTCAGCATGAGGCTGCCGGCCGCTCGACTTCGCGAAACGACGAACGCCGTCGATCGGTCGGGCAACCGCCGAATCGCTGACAACGTGCAGCCGATCGGCGCTACCGGATAGCACAGCGTATCAGACGGGGGATCGCGATCGAGCGGCTGCAGCAGCAGCTCTCCATTGTCCATCGGCTCCCGCGTGGCCGGTGCCCTCGCGCAGCGGCGGCCCAGCTCTCGCGCGAGCAGTTCCGCCAACTCGGGTTCCTGGCACAGGAGCGGGCCGCACGCAGCCTCCCACGGTCTGGTCGGCGGGTGCGACGCATAGCACCCTGAGCCGCGGCGGCAAGCTACGATGCCGAGCACGCGCAGATCCGAGTAGGCTGCAGCTACGGTGTTTCGGTGGTGACCGGAGGCCATGGAGACCGCCCGGATGCTGGGCAATCTACGTCCCGCGAAGGACGGATCCTCGGCAAGGCGACTCAGGACGTGCAGCCCGAGAGTCAGCCGCAGCCGTGCTCTGGCTCCCAGGCCGCTCCCACCCAGCCACTTGGTCGATTGGGCGACGCGCTGATTGTCGATCCTGACCTCCCTGCCCGACTCGCCATCGTCTCTGTCACCCTGCGGCGCGCGGTGTATATTGCCGCCCATCCTCATAGGGATATCATCGCGCCAACGAGAATCGCACATGAGAATGCTCGTGCTCGGAGGAGGCCTTCAGGGCTCCTCCTGTTCATATGACCTGCTCAGGCAGGACGACGTGAC
>JARFPW010000222.1 GCA_029288095.1 Gemmatimonadota bacterium | reverse complement strand
CTGGCGCTCCAGACGCTCATTTCACTCCGGGATGAAGGTGTTCCATTGCCGTGTGCCGCATTCTTGATGTCCCCGGTAACTGATTGGGCTGAGCCTGGCGGAGAGTCCTTTGCGACCCGGGTCGCTCTGGATCCGCTGGTCAGCCCGGCCCAATGCCGGCAAACCTCGTCCATGTACGTCGGGAGCCACGCTGACGACAGCCCTCTTCTTCGCCCGACGGAAATGGACCTCGCAGGGCTTCCACCTTTGTGGATTCACGTTGGCGACCACGAAGTTCTCCTCAGTGATGCCGAGCGGCTGGCTGACCGAGCAGCCGAAGCCGGGGTGGAGGTCGATTTCAAGATCTGGCCGGGGATGTGGCATGTATTCCAGAGCGCTGCGCGATACGTTCCGGAGTCTCGCTGTTCCATCGAGGAGCTGGGTGTGTTCCTGCGAAAGAGGCTCGGGGATGCCAGGGGTACAGGTCGGCCTGAATCAGACACGGTGAATACATGAGACCCGACGAGGAACAACAGACCAACGTCCCCGGGTGGGTCACGGGTGTTCTAACGCTCGAGTTCATAGCTCTGGCGATCGCACTGGTTGCGCCAGTTACCCCGAGCAAGACCGGCTCCACCTGGAGTCCGGCAGACGTCATCTGGACGGACCCAACCTATCTCGAGAAGGTCGCGGCATCGTTCGTCACGGTGAACGTCATGATCATCGTGATCGGGTTGGTGGCGTGGGTGGCTCTAAAACTGTTCCCACCAGGGAGGGACGAGCAGTGAGAACGGCAACCCCGGGCTGACGCCGCCGATCGTCCTCGCCTTGTAATCAAGCTGCGAACAAGACAACCTTCGAGCCAACCGTCGTTACCGCGTGAGTGTCTTCTAGGAGGAGCCGGCAGCCTTGTGATGCGACAACTGCTCCAACGCAGAGTCCCTCAGATCGCCGGGGCCTATCTGGCCGCCAGCTGGATCCTCCTCGAGTTCACCGACTGGGCCGTGAACCAGTGGTCACTTTCCCCTGCCCTGACGAACTTCGTCGTCACCGCGCTGCTGCTCCTTCTCCCGATGGTCGTGGTGCTCGCCTGGAGGCACGGCGCCCCCGGCCAGGATGCGTGGACCACGACCGACGGAGCGGTGATCGGGCTCAACCTGGCCGCGGCGGCCGGCATCTTGGCGTTCGCGTTCAGCGGCCAGGAGCTCGGCGCGGCCACTACGGTGCGCCTCCTGGAGGACGACGCCGGAAACACGGTGGAGCGCGTGATTCCGAAGGCGGGGTTCCGGCGAGACGTACTCGTATGGGACTTCGACAATGAATCGGGAGATCCTGATCTCGACTGGCTGAGAAGCGGCCTGTGGATGGGTCTCATGCAGGACCTGTATCAGGACCTGTTCGTGACCCCGGTGGAGGCCACAGACCCGCGCGTGCGCCAACCCCTGGATGAGGCCGGATTCGAGCTCCCGTACGGCATCCCCCTGGCCCTCAAGCGGGAGATCGCCGATGGACGGGGGGTGGGTCACTTCCTCGAAGGAGAAGTGCTGGACCGGGTTGGAGACACTCTGGTCGTCCGCACGCGACTGTATGAGACGCGGAACGCCCGCGAGGTGGCGGCCCGTACGTACCGCGGCACCGATCCGCTCGAGATGGTGGACCGGATGTCGGTGGATGTGCGCCGGGATCTCGGAATCCCCGAGTGGCAGATCGAGGGGTCGGTGGACCTCCCGACCGCCGAGATGTTCACCGACTCGCCAGAGGCCCTTCGCGCGCTGAGCGGATACCGGGTCCCCATGTACCGGAACGAGCTCGCCGAAGCACGGGCGGCGGCCGATGCGGCCATCGAGATCGATCCGACCTTCGCCTCGGCACACGGCACCGCGGCGACCCAGGCGCTCCTGATGGGAGACCAGGCCGCTGCCCGAGAGGGGATCGCGGAGGCACTGCGTCACTCGTACAGGCTCCCCGAGCGCTCGAAGCTCCTGCTTCAGATGCTGGACCGGTTGATCATCAGGATCGACCCGGCCGGCGCCCTGCAGACCGGCCGCTATTGGACCGAGCTCCATCCGCAGGACCGGTTGGCCAGACAGCTTCTGGCCGAGGCCTACGGGATCCAGGGAAAGGTCGACGAGCAGATCGGCCAGTATCGTGCGTTGCTGGCCATGGATTCCACCGATACCGAGGGAATTCAGCACATCGCGGAGGCGTTCCGTGACAGGCAGGATCACGACAGCGCCCTCGTGTACTACGATCGCCTTGCCGAACTGCGGCCGACCGATGTGCGCACCCGTCTCGACATCGCGGCGACCCAGTCCGCCCTCTTCCGGTTCGATGAGGCGCGGGCCGGGCTGGAGAGAGCGCGAGTCGTGGCGCCGGAGGATCCGGATGTGCTCGAGCGGATCGCACGACTCGACATGCGAGAGGGACGGTACGAGGACGCGGCACGTCGCCTGGAGGAGATGTCCGCGCTCGCCCGGACACCTCAGCATCGCGACCTGGTCGCCCGCACCGAGGCGACCTACTTCTACCGCCTCGGGCGGTATGCCCCCCTCCGCGAGGCGCACGACCGACGACTCGAGGCGATGAGCGAGTACATGCCCCCGGTATCCACCGTGCTGACGATCAACGGCTCGGAGGCTCTCACGTATGCGGCCGAGTGGGGCCGCGAGGCGGAGGCCCTGGAGCAAATCGCGAGCCTTCGGGCCCTCGTCGAGGAGCCCTGGAGCCTGGGAATGGACGTGCCGGCCGTGCAGGTCCACCTGGACCGGGGTGACATCCCGGCGGTGCGGGAGTCCCAGGCCGGGCTGCGCTCGCTGAGCGAGTCGTTCGGAAATGTGAGACTGCTCGCCCGAATCGCCTGGGTCGATGGACGGATCGCCGAGCTGGAAGACGGGGATTGCGCACGCGCGCTGGAAGGTTACGAGGCGGCGCGCGCGATCCTGCCAGATTCGCCGACGTACGGCGCGTGGCTGGCGATTTGCCTGACATCCCTCGAGCGGTGGGAGGAGGCCGAAGTCCATGTTGCCTGGCTGCTCGAACGCCTGCCCGGTTCCGCCATGATTCGGCTCGTCGCCGCGCAGCACAACGCCGCGCGGGGACGGACGGCCGAAGCGATCGCCGAGCTCGAGATCGCCCTGGGCTATTGGTCTACCGCCGACGCGGACTACCGGCCGGCGCAGGAAGCGCGCGCGTTGCTGGATGAGCTCCAAGCGGAACGGTAGGAGAGTGAGATCATAGCGTGACCGTGCTCGACCACATCGGCCGAACGAGGCTCGTTCCGCTACAGCACATCGTCCCTGAAGAGAGCTCCCGGATTCTCATCAAGCTGGAATACGAGAACCCGACGGGCAGCATGAAGGACCGCATGGCGCTTGCCATGGTCGAGGCAGCCGAGGCCGACGGCCGGCTGCAACCGGGTGGCTCGGTGGTGGAGTACACGGGTGGAAGCACCGGCGTGTCGCTCGCCTTAGTGTGCTCGGCAAAGCGCATTCCTCTCCAGATCGTGACATCCGAGGCATTCAGCCGGGAGAAGCGGGACCACATGACGGCTCTGGGGGCGCGCCTCACGCTTGTGGGGAGTCCGACCGGTGGAACGACGAGAGCGCTGACTCTCGCGATGATCGAGACCGCGAGAGGTCTCGCTGCAGCTCCCGGCTGCTACTGGACGGACCAGTTGAACAACGCGGACCCGCTGTCCAGCTACGAAGAGATGGGCCAGGAGATATGGGAGCAAAGCGACGGGCAGGTCAGCGCATTCGTCCAGAGTGTCGGCACCGGCGGGTCCTTGCGGGGAATCTCGACACGGCTTCGAGAACACGATGAGGCCGTGCACAC
>JARFPW010000103.1 GCA_029288095.1 Gemmatimonadota bacterium | reverse complement strand
GAGCGAGGCATCTCGCTGGCATTGGAAGGTGCCATCGACGGTCTCGTAACCGGCCCCGTATCCAAACAGGCGATCGCTGCCGCCGGGTACTCCTATCCCGGGCACACGGAGTTGTTGTGCGAACGCACGGGAGTGCAGGATGTCACGATGATCATGGGCGCCGAGCGCACGCCGCTGGGAGGGTCGCTTCGGATCGCCCTGTTGACGGCTCACGTTCCGCTGAGAGCCGTGCCTGATCTGCTGACGGAGGACCTGGTTTGCAGGCGGTCTTCGATCGCCGCGGAAGCGCTTCGGATGTGGTGGGGCATCGCGCGACCACGTCTTGCGTTCGCCGGAGTCAACCCACACGCTTCGGAAGGCGGCTTGTTCGGTGACGAAGAAGCCCGCGTTCTCGCACCGGCGATGCGGCGTTTGGACGAGGAGGACGGGATAGACATCGTCGGATTGTTTCCGGCCGACAGCGTGTTCAGGCGCTGCATCGAGGGCGATGTGGACCTGGTGGTCGTACCCGCGCACGACGTGGGACTCGCCGTTCTGAAGACGATCGCTCCGCACGACGGGATCAACGTCACGGCCGGGCTCCCGTTTCCGCGCACGTCACCCGATCACGGAACCGCTTTCGACATTGCAGGCCTCGGCAAGGCCGATTCGCGTTCGATGCAGGCCGCGATCGAGGCCTGTATCAGTTTCTGCTCGCGCGCCGCAGGCGTTGATGGTGAGGATTCACAGGCATGATTCGACTCCGATCCGTTACCAAGGAATACGGCGCCATGCCCGCTCTGAAGGACGTCTCCATTCACGTTCGTAAGGGAGAAATCGTCTTCCTGACAGGTCCTTCGGGAGCCGGAAAGACCACCGTGCTGCGCCTTGTCCATATGCAGACGATGCCTACGTCGGGCGAGGTCCGGGTGTCTCGTTTCAGCTCCGCGAAGATCAAGCGGAAGGAACTGCCCGAGTTGCGTCGACGGGCCGGGTACGTGTTCCAGGATTTCCGCCTGCTGGAAAACCTCACGGCGGCCGAGAACATCGCATTCGCGCTGGAATGTACCGGAACTCCCAGATCGAAGACCGGGACCAGGGTGCAGAAGCTGCTCGGTCAGGTGGGACTCGTCGCCCGGGCTCGCAGCTACCCGAAGGAGCTCTCGGGCGGCGAGCAGCAGCGAGTCGCGATCGCACGGGCTCTCGCGACGGATCCTCTCGTTCTGTTGGCCGATGAGCCGACGGGGAATCTCGACGAGCGGGCATCAGCCGGCGTGTTCGACCTGTTCCGAGCAATCAACGCGTCCGGCACGTCGATCATCATGGCTACACACGATGCGGAGCTGGTGCGGCGCCATCCGGAGATCCGTGTGATCGAGCTGGAGAACGGATCGGTCGTGTTCGATCCTCTTGTGGACGGGAAGACATGAGGAGCCTGCGAGAAGCGCTAGCCGGGATGAAGCGGGCTCCGCTGCTGAGCGGGCTATCGATCGCGGCGATAGGCGTCAGCCTGTTCATCGTCGGGTTGTTCGGCGTCGCGGGCCACAACGTCGATCGGGCGCTGTCGGGCGCTGAGTCGAGAGTCGAGATCGTGGCTTATCTGAACGAGGGCGTCGACGAAGAGCTGGTCGGACTCGCCGGCGCCGAAGTGGAAGGCTATCCCGAGGTTGAATCGGTCATCTATATCTCGAAAGTCGAGGCGCTGTTTCGGGCGTCGAGGGAACTCACTGAGTTTTCCGACGTGTTCTCGGACCTGGAAGTGAATCCCCTGCCGGCGTCCCTTGTCGTCAGGCTCCGCGAAAACTCGCGAACTCCCGCCGATGCGGAACGAGTCGCGGCCCGGCTGGGCGGCTATGAGTTCGTGGAAGAAGTTCGGTACGGGAGAGAATGGGTGGACCGCCTGTATCGGGTGCGCCGAATCGTCGGCGGCGGCGCACTTCTGCTGGGCGCGAGCTTCGCGCTTGGAGCTGTATTGCTGATCGGAATCGCCGTCCGCATGGCGATCCTGGCCCGCCGTGACGGCATTGCGATCATGAAGACGGTCGGAGCCACGGAAGCCTACATTCGCAGGCCCTTTCTAGCCGAAGGTCTGTTTACCGGCCTGCTTGGCGGTGCGTTGGCCCTGCTGCTCACCTGGGGGGCGTACCGGACGATCAATGCGACGCTGCTGCCCCTGGTGTGGGTACCGGTCTGGTGGGTGGGAGCCGGTCTGCTGGGTGCCGCGCTCCTCGGCATGTTGTCGGCGACGAGGGCGGTACGTCGCGAACTGAAGAAGATCGATGTCTTCTGAGCGGCTGATGCGGCGGTCCGGGGCTCTGGCGCTTGCGTTCACCGCGCTGATGACGGCGTCCGTCCATGCGCAGGACAACATCAACGATCAGATCCGGCGCAGTCAGGACCGGCTGGAGGAAATCCGGCAGGAGCAGCAGCGTCTGGCGCGCGAAGCGACGCAGATGCGCGGGCAGATACAGTCGATGGGAGACGAGATCCGCAACATCGAGGCGCGTATCGGCTCCTCGACCAGCGCCCTCGCCGAGTTCGACCTTCAGATCGACGCATATGCGCTGAGCGTCGACGATGCCACGCGAGACGTGCTGGCCACGCGGGACGATCTCGCCATCCGTACGACGGAACTCCAACAGCGGCTGCGGAACATCTACCAGCGCGGACCGACTCACGTCTTTCAAGTCCTGTTGGAGGCGCGCTCATTCGGAGATCTGATCAGTCGGTACAAGTACCTGCACCTCGTCGCTCGCTATGACCGGATGTTGGTCGATGAGGTGCGCACGCTCGCCGAGCGCCTGACGGAGCAGCGCAGGTTGCTCGCGGGAGAGTACGCTCGCCTGGAAACCTTGAGGAGCGACAAGCGGCGCGAGGTGGCGGATCTGGAGCTTCTCGAGGCCCAGCGGCAGCGTCGCCTGAGCAATGTCGTGTCACAGGTATCACAAGCCGAAACCCGGATCAGCGAACTTCGGACGGAAGAGAGGCGTCTCGCGGGACTGATCGCCGAGTTGGAGAGGACGCGCCGCGAGGCCGAGCGGGTCGCCGGACTTGTGACTGAATCCACTTTGACGACGTCGGACCTCGGCCAGCTGCGCTGGCCCGTCGAGGGCACGATCGTCTATCGGTTTCGGGAATCGAAGCAGGGTGGTGGCAGCTGGGACGGCGTGGGAATCGGAGCGCCGCGCGGGTCGTTGGTACGCGTGGTCGAGGCGGGCCAGGTCGCCTGGGCGGGGTCCCGGGATCTCCTCGGTCAGACCGTGATCGTGGATCACGGTGGCGGGTATTGGTCGGTCTATCTGTACTTGCAGGATCTCCGGGTCCGGATGGATGATCGTGTAGTGGCGGGCCAGGTGATCGGCGGTGTGGGCGGCGACGAGAATTCACCGGAGGGAACGCACGTCGAGTTCCAGATCCATGAACCGGATGGTGACAACAATCCCCGGCTCGTGGATCCCGTGCGCTGGTTGAGAAGCCGATCGTGACTTCCCTTCCACCGCTTTGCGGACACGCCGACCTCCAGCGCCGATTGCGGAGCGCGGCGCAGGCCGGACGTCTTCCCCAGAGCTTGCTTCTCCATGGGCCGGACGGCATCGGCAAACAACGCCTCGGTCTCTGGATCGCCGCGTTGGTGCTGTGCGGATCCACGGACGACGAGCGGCCCTGCGGCGCATGCCAGGCTTGCGGGATGGTCGGCAGCCTGAGGCATCCGGACCTTCACTGGTTCTTCCCGCTCCCGTCGCCTAAGGGAAGCCATACGCCGAAGAAGCGGCGCGAACTTCTGGAGGATGCCCGGGCGGCGGCGCTCGATGCACGTCGAGCCGATCCGTTCGCAGTCGGTACGCCGGATGCGTCAACTGCGATCTATCTCGCGATGGTTGAAGACATCCGGGCGCGCGCGACGCGTCGACCGGCGATGGGAGACTCGTCCGTCTTCCTGATCGGGGACGCCGAGCGGATGGTCCCGCAGGCGTCCAGCCAGGAAGCCGCAAACGCGTTCCTCAAGCTCCTTGAAGAACCACCGCCGGATACCGTGATCATTCTCACGTCGAGCCGTCCCGGTTCGCTGCTGCCGACGATCCGATCGCGTACGCTCGCCGTGCGCGTGACGGCGCCCGACACGGCGGAGGCGGAGGCCTTTCTGGAACAGCATGCGGGAATGGAGTCAGCCGTCGCCCGGGCGCTCGCCCGGCGGAGCCAGGGGGCCGTTGGTCTGGCCCTCCGCATGGCGGAAGCCGACCCGGCCCAGGTGGAAGAGGGCTGGGACTTCGTCCGTATCGCACTAACGGGGTCGGCCGCCGATCGGTTCGCAGCCGCGGCGAGGTTCCCGGTCAGTGGAGCCCGG
>JARFPW010000095.1 GCA_029288095.1 Gemmatimonadota bacterium | reverse complement strand
GTCACGGTGCTCCTCTACACGGGCGCAACACTGAATTCATGGGCTCGGTTATACACGGACCGCCACTGGCTGAGTGACGTCGCACTCGGCGCGTTGTACGGGATCACGGCGGCGAAGATCGTCAACGGGCGATGGCGGCTGTTCGGCTGGAAACCGCCGACAGTCGGGATCGCGGCCGACGGAGGCGTACAGCTAGGCTACAACCTCAGGCACTGAGTGCACGACCTCGCCGCGCTTCATGACCTTCGTCACCGGGGCGTGGCCGATGCGATAGATCAGGTCCTCGAGCCGCGGAAGATCGATGATCACCAGGTCCGCGAGCCCCCCGGCTGCGAGAGATCCGCGGTCGTCCCGGCTGATCGCGCGCGCGGCCCCCGCGGTCGCCGCCCATAGCGCCTGCTCCGGCGTCAGCGCAGAGACGCGACACGCGAACTGCATGGCCAGGGGCATGGACACGGTCCAGCCGCCCGGGCAGATATCGGTCGCCAACCCGATCGGCAGACCGGCTGCCACCCAGCGTCGTCCGTCGACAGGCCGCGGGTGCGCAACGGCGAAATCGATCAGGGGCATCAGAACACCCGTCACGCCGGCTTCGGCGAGCCGCGCGAGGTCTTCGTCCGTCGCGCAGTTCAGATGGTCGGCCGAGACGACGCCCAGATCGGCGGCCAGTTCTGCCCCGCCGAGACTCGAGTATTGGTCGGTGTGGATTTTGGGTTGCAGGCCCGCAGCCCGTCCGGCCTCGAGCACCCTTCGCGCCTGCTCAACCGAGAAATACCCCTCGTCGCAGAACACGTCGTTGAATTCGGCCGCACCCGTCTCGGCGGCAGCCGGGATCATCTCTGCGACGACCGCGTCGACGTAGGCCTCATGCCCTGCCCACGGCGTCCCGGGCGGATAGTCGTGAGCCGCCATGAACGTCGAAACCACGTCGACGTCGTGGTCGGTGGCGAGCGTCTGATTCAGGCCAAGCAGCCGAAGCTCCTGGGTGATTTCGAGCCCGTATCCCGTCTTGCTCTCGGCGGTTGTCGTGCCCTGGGCCAGCATCGCATCCAGCCGGCCGGTCGCCGCCAATAGCAGCTCCTCGTCGGATGCGGTCCGGGTCATCTCAACCGTGGCGGCGATGCCCGTCGGGATGTTCAGCTCTTCGAGGGCGGCCGAACTGTGGGTGAGCCGGGCTACGTACTCGCGAGCTCGCGATCCGCCGAACAGGAGATGCGTGTGGCAGTCCACGAAGCCGGGGACTACGAGCCCCCCCGCCGCGTCGATCCGTTCGGCGGACGAGATGTCGATCGACTCCGCAATCTCCGGCTCGGGACCAGCCGCGAGGATCCTGTCGCCGGCGACGGCAACCACACCGCCGGCAATTCGGCTGACGACTCCTGGCGCCGAGGGGTCCGGGACGGCCAGCTCGGAGGCTCCGACGACCACCAGGTCCGCGGTCTGCGGTCCGGGGGAAGTCACGGCAGCAGAGCGGTCTCGACGATCTGGTCGATCCCGAAGTCATGACACTGCAGGTAGTGGCGGGCCACTTCCTCGAGCGCCCCCAGCGGCACCGAACCGATCAACTCCGTGCCCACGACCTGCACGCCGTACCTGGCAGCCTCCGACCGGATAGTCTCGAGGACCCGGGGAATCGGCGTCCCCTGGTAGTTCACCAGGTTCATCGACACCTGCACCATGCCGCGGTCGTCGAGCGAGAAGCCCATACCGCGGACATAGCGATAGCCACCATTGATGTGCCGTACGGCCCGTGCGATCGTCTGCGCGATTTCGACGTCGGTCGTGCGCAGGTTCACGTTGAATGCCACCAGCGGAAACCGCGCGCCCGTGACCGTCGCACCCGAGCGCGCGTTGAACGTGGCGGGACCTTCGTCGGGAGCCCAGTCGGGGTCCGCCAGCTTTTCCTCGAGTGCTTCGTACTGGCCTTTGCGGATCTTGGGGAGGCTCTGGCGCTCCGGTCTCGTGGCCGCGTCCTCGTAGTAGTACACCGGGACGCCCTGCCCACCCAACCAACGACCGAACTCAATCGCGATCGCCACCGCGCGCTCGGTTTCCATGCCCCGGAGCGGAATGAACGGCACGACGTCCAGCGCCCCCATCCGCGGATGCTCCCCGGAGTGCTCCCGCATGTCCACGACCGGCAGGACGGCCGTGGCCAGGGCTCGGGCACCCTCGAGCACGCTCTCCGGATCTCCCAGAAACGTGATCACCGACCTGTTGTGGTCGGGATCCGACGAGTGGTCCGCGACGGTCACACCGTCCACTCGTCGCACGGCGTCGACGAACCCTTCCACGACGTCTTCACGGCGACCCTCACTCACGTTCGCCTTACACATCAGCACTTCAGACACGGGATTCCTCCAGGGCCGCGGACGACGCCACGGACCGCAACAGGTTCAATCGGATCTCGAAACCCGCACGGACATCTTCATCCTTGAGGCTACCGAGGTTGATGTCCACGTTATCGATGCACCCCTGGAGCGCCGCGAGCGCCAGTCGGCGACCCACGTCGAGATCGGAGCGGGCG
>JARFPW010000039.1 GCA_029288095.1 Gemmatimonadota bacterium | reverse complement strand
GAGTACCGGTCCGGGTTGCGCACCAGGTCCATGGCGAGCGCATCCACGTAACACTTCTCCGACTCAATGTCGGGAAACTGTTCGGCCACCTGGTCGAACACACGCCTCCATAATCCATACACGTGAGGCACCGCATTCGCTGTGTCTCCCAGGGTCACCCGCTGCCTGCCGGTTTGTGAGGCATACTCGAACGCCGCGCGTACGATACGGTGCACCCCGAAGTGCGTCGCAAAACACTCGCTGACCGCAACCTCGTGAGCGGAGTCGACGCGGATGCTGCCTCCGGCCCCCGCGTACATACCCTCGGTGTTCTCGCGGAAGATCACAAAATCGATGGGTCGCTCCGCGTCCTTGAGCGGGGTCAGCTCCGGCGCACGAAGGCGGGCGGGCCGGAAATTGATGAACAGATCCAGCCGGAAGCGCAGGCCGAGAAGGATATCGCGTGCATGCCTGTTGTCGGGAACGCGTGGATCTCCGACCGCACCTAGCAGAATCGCGTCGAAGTCGTCCCGCAGGCTCTCGAACGTTGCTTCGTCGAGTGTTTCGCCGGTGGCAAGATAGTGACTCGCCCCGTGGGGGAACTCCTAGAACGACAGGTTCGCGAGGTTCGCGGCCGCCACGGCCTCGAGAACGCGACGCGCTTCTCGGGTCACGTCGGGGCCGATGCCGTCGCCTGGAATCAGAGCGATCCGGATCACGGCATCTCCTTTGTATTGCAGTGGCCCTGAACGACGGAAAGGCCGGGACCCATCGGGCGCCCGGCCTTCCGCCTGCGTCGGGTCAGCTGGACAAGTTTACTTGCTGAGCGTCCACACGTAGGCGGCAACCGCCCTTACCTGATCATCCGTGATGCTCGTACCACCCTTGGCAGGCATCGGCACGCCAGACGTCGAGGCATCGGCCGTGACGCCCTCCATGATCGAGACCACGATTTCCTCGTAGCCGCCATCCGAGTGCGTCCACTCGTCGTCCGTGAGATCGGCGCCGAGATTCGGAACACCGGATCCATCGGGGGCATGGCAGGTCATGCAGATGCCGGCACCGCCGTAGATCGCTTCACCCTCTTCCACCATCGCCATCGTTACGCCTTCCGGCAGCTCCTGCATCGCATCCGCCACAGCGTCAACGGCATCGTCCGCCATGTCCGCGACGGCGTCGACGGCATCAGTCGTCTGCGCCACCGCTTCGTTGGCCGTGTCCGCCGCATCTCCGCCACACGCCGCGACACCGAACATAGCCACCAGTAAGACCATCCAACTGCCACCCTTGTACCAATTCATCTTAATACTGCTCCTTGATTGCCTAAACCGATTTGTACCTACGGCCTCGGAGAAGCCGCCTTCATGTCAACTGATCACGATCGACTAAAATACCGCACAGTGCGCAGTATCTCCAGTCCTCGTCGAGCTCCGATCCGCAACCTGAACACGTCGGAATTACCTGATCGGTGCCGCATGCGGGACAGTATCGCGCTCCCTCGATTTCCGGGAGCGGATTTGCGCACGTTCGGCACTCCCCTACCGACTTCGACTCTAGAACGAAGGGCAAGTCGGAAACTGCCAGCCGGTCCGGCGGTCGCGGAATGTCCACGTTTCTGAGCCGCACCTCGGAGGCGGCGAATCGCTGGAGGAACCGAAGTCCCGGTTCCGGCCGCCGCGACTCCTCCCGTACGGCCTCGACCAGTCGTGATTCCCCGACCTCGAGCCGGTCATCGTCGGCCAGCAGATCCAGCATCTCGGCGTCATACTCAGCCTTCGTGGCAAACTGCAGCGCGTCCCGGCATGCATGGTACGGCAGGAGGCGCCTGGAGAGCTCGGCTACCGTGACCGGTTCTTCCAGGCCGACTCTTTCCGAAGCCATCCGTTCCCGCAGCAGGTTGAACATTCGCTGACTCATCGTCCGTGCCTCTGGTTTACGTCATCCAAGCGCAACACGCCGGCCCGCGCCGACGCCGCCAGAAACGCCCCCGGGTCGTCTGTTGGTAGGGCGAGACCCATCGTCCTCCGTACCTGTCGGGCCGTGTCCTCCATGAACTGCTCAACGGTCCGATTGGGATTCGGTGACATCCGGCAGAGCAGCCGGATGACCGCCAGCCAATCGTCCCTGGGCCGTTCTGCTCGCAGGGCGACAGCCTCGGCACCCGGTCTGAACATATCCATCTGACCACGTACGACCGGATCCGGGTGCTCTTCCGCCGCAAGGGTCAGCTCCTCGAACAACCTGTCTTCCGGCGTCAACTCGTCAAACAACTCGTCCAGCCTGTCGAGGTAGGGTGAGACGGCCTGTTCGTCGTCAGCGCCTTGCCCGGAAGCGCGGAGAAGCTCGATCACGCGCCACAGGGTCAGGGAATCCCACAGCGACGGCGCCGGGATCAACTCGAAGTGGGCCAGCGCCGCCAGGCGATCGCCCGTCTCGTACAGGTGATTCCCGAGCAATGCTCGCGCATCGTGGTTCGCAGGATCGAGTCTGAGAGCGGTCTCGAGCCATCGGCGCGCGGCGCTCGGATCGCCCCTGCGGTGCAGAGTATAAGCAAGATCGGCGGCTGCTTCCGCACTCTTCTCGTCGGCGGCGACCGCCAGGTGGAAGTAGCGTTCGGCCTGCTCGAGCAGGCCGTCGCGCAGCAGGGCCCTCCCCACGGTCATCAACAGATAGAGATCCCGACTGAACCCGAGCTCCACGACTCGTTCGAATGCGGCCAGCGCGCGGGCGCGCACGCCCAGTCGGAGATGGCTCTCACCCATGCCGGCGAGACCAGACTCGTGGTCTG
>JARFPW010000050.1 GCA_029288095.1 Gemmatimonadota bacterium | reverse complement strand
GGGGTGCTGCTGGTCGGACCCCCCGGAACGGGTAAGACCACGCTGGCACGGGCGATCGCCAAGGACTGCGGCATCCGCTTCGTAAACGCGAGTGCGACCGCCTGGCAGAGCGCCGGGCATCTGGGCGACCACATTCGCGCGATCAGGGCAGACTTCGCGATGGCGCGCCGGTTCGCGCCGGCGATCCTGTTCATCGACGAGATCGACAGCATCGGAAACCGCGAGATGTTCTCGGGTCAGAACGCTCAGTACTCGACGGAAGTCGTCAACTCCCTGCTCGAGCAGATCGGCACGCTCGATCCGGATGCTCCGGTGATCGTGATGGCCGCGACGAACCACGCGGACAGGGTGGATCCGGCCCTCAAGCGGGCGGGTCGCCTCGACCGGTTGATCTCGATCCCGCGACCGAATTCTGCGGCCCTGTCACAGATCTACCGGCAATACGTGGAGCAGTACGCCAAGGAGGGAACAGACGACGACATCGACTACCGGGACCTGGGTGGACTGTCGATCGGCGGAACGGGGGCCGACGTCGAGCTGTTCGTGCGCGGCGCGGTCCGACGGGCGCGCAAGGCGGGTCGGCCGATACGCCATATCGATCTCGTGGACGAGATCACGAGCAAGCCTCGTGACCCGGATTCGAGTCCACGCCTGACACCGGAAGAACTCCGGCGCGTCGCGGCGCACGAGGCCGGCCATGCGCTGGCGGCTTGTCTCACGAGTTCCAGGGGCCGGAACATCACGTTCGTGACCGTAATCCCGCGCGCCGATGGAGCACTCGGATTCGTTGCCAGCATGCCGTCGGAACAGGTCCTCATGACCCGCTCCGAATACCTCGAGCGCCTCGAGGTCATCCTCGGAGGGCGCGCGGCGGAAGAGCTGGTGTTCGGACGCGACAAGGTCACGGGCGGTGCCGGCGGACCTAGCCACAGCAGTGACCTGGCGGCGGCCACCAGGTGGGCACGCATGATGATCACGCAGTATGGCCTGTCGCCGGATGGGAACCTGCGATGGTCGGATACGGCGGGTCCCAGCCAGATGGACGACGTGGACGAGCTGCTTCGGAATGCGTACAAGGCGGTCCTCGGCAAGCTGACCGAGGCGCGCGACCAACTCGATGAGATCGTCGAGACGCTGGTCGATAAGCAGGAACTGCGGGGCGAAGACCTGCGCCGCGCGGCCGGCTTGGCTGAGGACGCATGACGCCGAGCGAGCAGTTGGTCCACAACGCACTCAACGGGCGCGCCGTCAGGTTCGATCCGGCTGACGGGATCGAGATCGAAGCGGACACGATTCGCTCGCTGCTGCTCGGGAAGGCCGATGGCTGTGACGGCGATTGTCCGCCCCGTGTGTCGATCTCCGGCGCCCGGATTCTCGGCAGGCTGGACCTGCGCGACCTCCAGCGACCGGACGGCACCCCACTTCCCTCCCTCGAGCTCAACCAGTGCACGTTCGACACACCCATCGATATCTCGCACGCGAGCCTCCGCCGCCTCTCCCTGGCCGGAAGCCGGTTCGAACTGCTCAACGCGCGCGAGGCCCGGTTCGATGGAACCGTCGACCTGGCGGGAGTCGGACCGCTGGAGGAAGAAGGCTTCTGCCGCATTGATCTCCAGGGAACCCGAGTCGGGGGTGGCCTCGAAGCTTCGCGCGCCACGCTGAGGGCCCCCATTCGGCGGATCGACGAGCGCGATGAGGAGATGGGCGACGTGTTGATCGCTCTCGATCTCCGCATGGCGCGGATAGAGGCGGACGTCATGCTGCAGCCGGGCTTCCGGGCCTTCGGAGGCGTGTCGATGAGTCGCTCGCACGTCGGGGGCACGCTGTGGATGAGTGGAGCGTACCTCCAGGCCGGGGATGGCTTCGCGTTCAAAGGGCAGACGGCTCAGAAAGACGGCGCGATGGTGCTGGGACCGGGGCAGGACGCCGACGGTCGTCCGGCGCCGTTCGTGGCCAGGGGCCTCGTGCAGTTGTACGGAACATCGGTCGGCGGGGCGTTCGCGATGCCCGGAGCGGTTTTGGAGCCAGCGCCCCTCCCGGCAGGCATGACAGAGGAAGAACTCGGCGCCGACTATGCCTGGTCGGGGCTCAATCTGTCATCCGGCACCGTCGACGGAGACCTCAACCTCTCAGTGGGGTCGGCGACGGGCCCCGCCGGTGAAGTAGAGTTCCCGGCCGTCGTGGACGGCAGCTTCTGGTTGGATTTCGCGGGCATCAGCGGCACGCTCAACCTCGGCGGCTGCCGCATCACGCAGGGCCTGCTCGGCGCACACGCCCAGATCAACGGCGACGTATCACTCACAGTTTACGGCGAGCGCGCTCCGGCGGTTCACGACGTTACGCTGACCGACGCCCGGATCGGCGGATCGGTGAGCATCGCGGGCGTCGCAGGCTCCATCGACCTGGGGCGAGCGCAGGTCGGCAAGCACCTGTGGATCGGAGGTCGAGTCGAGAACGTCTCGCTGATGGACGGTTCCCTCGGCGGTGACCTCAACCTCTCCGAATCATCGTCGGTGCGTTCGCTCACGCTGCATGACACGACCGTGAACGGAAACCTCGCTCTGCGCGGTGTGGTTGGCGTGCCGTACTCGAACAAGCAGGCGATTTCAGGTATCGGTCTGCAGCTCGGGGGCGGGATCGATGCCAGGGATTCGATGATTCACGGCAACGTCTATCTGCGGGAAGCCGAGATTCGGCGGACGCTTCTCCTTCTGCGGACAAGCGTGCGCGGGAATTTCGAGGCGCCGCGCGTCAAGGTGGACGGAGACGTGGAGTTCACGACCGTGCTGCTGGGGAATCGCACTTCACTTCGCCAGGCGCAGGTCGGCGGCCACCTCAAGCTCGAGGACGTGGGCGTCGTGTGGTCCGGGAACTGGCGCCAGCCGGCGGTGATCGACCTCGGTGACGCGAGGGTGGAGAGCGAGATCACGATCCACCGGGCCCCGGCAGCCGGGGAACACGGTCCGCCCTCGGGGATGGCGCGGGTTCGGGGCGCCGGAATCCTCGCGATGCGGTCTCGCGCCCTGTCGTTCTTCCCCGGTTGGCGGCTCGTCGAAGCCGTCGTCGATCCGGCGCGGATTCGTCAGCTCGGGGAGGCCAACGCGGCCACCATGAATCAGCCTGGCGTGGTCGGATTCCTGTGGCGTCGCGGACGTCTCGGGCGGAGCAGCGAGACGATCCTGCTTACCGGAAGCTCGACACCGATCTACGAACTCACCGAGCGCGAACCCGGGTCGTTTCGGTTGGAATCGCGCGCTGCAGCGGCGGAGTACACGAGGTTCTTCACCAGTTACTCGTGGGCGAGCCTGGGGGCGTACCGGGCGATCGAGCCGGACGACCCGCGATTGAATCGCGTCACGATGCTGGAGCCGGAAGGCGACGAGGAGCCCTGGACGGTCGAGTCGGTCGCGGCGTCACGTGTGGAGGGCGGAACAGGGGGCGGCTACCTGGTGAACTGTTCGGTCCTGTACGGCAGTCGGCTGTCGAGCGCCGGGATTTCCGTGAGCGCGGACGGCTCCGTGACCATACGGGGCGTGCAGGCGCGCGGCGATCTTACCGGGCCGCCCGTGGATAGCTGGATCAGCCCGTTCCGATTCTCGGAAATCCCGGACGAGCCGCTCGAGAAGTTTCCCCCGACGTTCGGGCGCGCTTCGAGCTGGCGGCGGGAGACTGGCCGGCGGGCGTCGAATATCGGCCGCGACTTGCTCGGCGTGCTGAAGCGGCCGGTGACGAAGGTCGGGCTCGAAGACGCGCGCGCCGACCGGCTCGACGACCTGGATGGCCGCGGCTGGACTGGGAATCCGCTGCTTCAACTCGACGGCTTCACGTTTGACCGCGCGCACGGCAGCCGTGATCGCGAGACGAACCTGCTCGGTGAAGTGCTCCGCAGCAGGCAGCTCCAGCGGATGCGGCGGGAAGACGGCGTCTACGGATGCGCCCGCTTGCGCAGGCGTCCGTTGCAGTCGCACCCGGGTTGGTGGGTTGCCGAAGTTGCCACGGTGTTTCGGACGGCCGAAAACGAAGATCGTCGGGGAGTCGCGAGCTTCCTGTGGAGCCGGAAGAACGGAGCACCCAGCGTGAGGGCGCTCCCCGGTGATCGCGCACGACAATCGGTCCTGGGTTGGCTGATGCTCCACGAGGACGAGCTTCAGCTCGACTCTGACGAGGCCATTCTGGATTACCTGCGTCTGCAGTGCATCGCAGGCGGTCATGGGCGGCTTGTCGAACAGGCCGACCCGGCCCTCGGAGAATCCGCGAATCCGGAACGGACGGTGAGCTCGACGGACGGGCATCGCGTCTCCGCTACGACGCTGGACGAAGGCGGAATCGGCGCATGTGTGTTCGAGATTTCGGAAGACGGAAACGTGAGTCGGATTGCCGATGCGCCGCGTGCTCCGGCCCGGCCTGGTTGGCGGGAGGCCCATGTTGGCCCGTTCCGGACGGTGGAGGATGACGACGATCCGCATCCCGACGACTTCGCCGGGTCGCCGTGGGAAACGGGCGGCGACTGGCAGGAGCTTCTGCCGTCGGACAACAACGAGGCGCGCGACGAGGCGGGCGTAATGTTGCGCGAGTTCGTACCCGCGATTCGGTCATATCTGGAAGAAGACCCACCCGCCGAAGCCCTGGTCGGCCCGACGAAGGAACCCGGCAGGTTCTCGGCATGGCTCGGGCGCGGCACGGGAGCGCTCCGGTCGGGAGGCGTGGGACGGGGTGTGCGCAGACTGTTCGCTCGCCTGGACGGCCGGGCCGCGAGCCGCCTCGCGTGGCTGCGACTCCAGTACCCGACGGGGCGGGCTAGCGAGGAGTATTACCACTCACACCCGTACGAGGTGCTGGCTACGGCCCTTCGTAATGAAGGGGCCGACCGCGAAGCGCGACGGATTCTCAGCGAGAAGCTGCGTAACGAGACGCGGATCGAGAAGTGGACCCGCAAACCGGGCCGCAAGGCATTCAACTTCTTCTTTGGAATCTTTTTCGACTTCGGCCTCAGCACGGGCCGCGCATTGCTCGTCACGCTCGGCCTGCTTGGAGTTGGCTGGGGCGCCACGGCCTGGTTGAACAACAGCGGGATGCTGGTCGTGGACTTCACGCCGTCGGCTACGGTGGTGGTGGATTCTCCGGGCGGAGCCGACGGCGCGCCGACGCGAGAGATGGCGCTCGGCGTGGCGGAGCCCGGGCGTGCGGAGGCTCGCGT
>JARFPW010000366.1 GCA_029288095.1 Gemmatimonadota bacterium | reverse complement strand
TCGCGCTGCACGCCCTCGCGGGATACGTCCGGCCCCTGAGCGTTGCCCCCGGAGGCGACCTTGTCGATCTCGTCGAGAAAGATGATCCCGGTACTCTCAGCCCGGCGCAGCGCCTCGCTGACCACCTCTTCCATGTCGATTAACTCGTCGAGTTCCTCGGCCACGAGGATCCGCCGAGCTTCGGAAACCCGCACTCGCCGTTGCCTGGTGCGCTTGGGCAGCATGCCCGACAACACTTCGCCGAGATTCCAGTCGACACCTTCCATGCCGGCCGCGGACATGTCCATCACCGGAAGGGCGCTCTCGGTTACCTCGAGGTCGATTTCGCGGTCCTCGAGCCCTCCATCCTGAAGCAGTCCCCGAAGCTTCTCCCGCGTCCGGTGGCGCCGGGCCTCCTGAGGATCCTCGTCGGGATCCTCCGCGACGCGGATGTCGCCGCCGGTTCCGGCCACGAACCGGCGATCCGTGTCGTCACCGGAGGTGGTCGGCGCTCCTTTCCCCCGCGCCACAGGGGGAAGCAGAAGATCGAGAAGCCTCTCCTCGGCCCTGGCAACCGCGGATTCCCGGCAGGTGTCTTCGCGTTCCTGGCGGACCATGTTCACCGCAAGATCGACAAGGTCACGCACCATAGACTCGACGTCACGCCCCACATAGCCGACTTCAGTGAACTTCGAAGCCTCCACTTTTACGAACGGGGCTCCAGCGAGCCGGGCAAGCCGCCGGGCGATTTCGGTCTTCCCCACGCCAGTGGGCCCGATCATGATGATGTTGTTGGGCAGGATCTCCTGACGAAGCTCGGGTTCGACCCGCTGGCGTCGCCATCGATTGCGGAGCGCGATGGCAACGGCCTTCTTGGCCTCGTCCTGGCCGATGATGTACTTGTCCAGCTCCGCGACGATCTGCCGCGGCGTCAGAGAGGCGAAGCCGCCTGCATCGGCGAGTATTTCGTCTTCCTGGATCACGCGCTGCCGGGTCCTCCCAATTCGAGCAAGGTCAGGTGTTCGTTCGTATACACGCAAATGCCGGCGGCGATCGCCATCGCCGCGCGTACCACGTCCGGGGCCGGCATGTCTGTGTTCGCCACGAGTGCGCGGGCCGCGGCAAGCGCGTAACTGCCGCCCGATCCGATGGCGAGTATTCCATCATCTGGCTCGATGACCTCGCCGGTGCCGGATACGAGCAGGCTCTGCTCACCGTCCGCGACCAGCAGGAGCGCTTCCAACCGTCTCAGGTAGCGGTCGCTCCTCCACTTCTTCGCGAGTTCGACGGCGGCCCGGCTGAGGTTCCCGGGATGTCTCTCGAGCTGCGATTCGAACGCCTCGAACAGGTTCATCGCGTCCGCGACGCCTCCCGCGAATCCGGCCAGGATCTCTCCACCTTTCATCAGGCGGACTTTCGAAGCACCGCCTTTCACGATCTGGTCCCCCATCGAGACCTGACCATCACCGCCGATCGCGACGCGTCCGTCCCGGCGAACGCAGAGAATTGTCGTAGCATGCATCATCGAAGTAGCTCGCAGTTGGCGGTCGGATTCCCGACCGCGGTCAGTCGGCCCGTGGATGCGCCAGGCGGTAGGTCTCGAGAAGGCGCTCGCGGGACGTATGCGTGTAGATCCGAGTGGTGGAAAGGCTCGAGTGCCCCAACAGCTCTTTCACGGCCAGCAGGTCGGCGCCCTCGTCGAGCAGATGAGTTGCAAATGTATGCCGCAGTGCGTGCGGAGACATGGGCTCTCCGCCCGTGGCTGACGCCAGCCAGCGACCAACGATGCGCTGGATCTGACGCCGGGACAACCTCCGGCCGCCACGGGAGGTGAACAGGCATGCCCCGTTCTCACCCTCGCGCTCGTCGATCGGCCGATCCGCTTCCAGGTAGGTGCGGATGGCCAGGACGGCCTGGCGACCGACCGGTACGATGCGCTCCTTCCGCCCCTTGCCCAGAACACGCACGGTGCCGACGCCGAGATCCACGTCAGCGACGTCCAGACCGTGGATCTCCGACAGCCGCAGGCCGGACGAATACAGCAACTCGAGGATCGCCCGGTCGCGGAGAGATCTGACATCATCCGCCGGCATCTCCTGGAACATGGCCTCGACCTGGGCGCGGCTCAGGAAGGCCGGAAGGCGGCGCGCGGACGCCCCAGCACCGACGAGCCGGGCCGGGTTATCCGCCAGCCTGCCCGTTCTGTGGAGGAAGCCGAAAAATACCCTCAGTGTAGACAGCTTGCGGGATATCGTAGCTGGCGCGCGGCCTAGTGAATCGAGGGCTCCGAGCCAGGCCCGAATCGCGAGGCGGTCCACTACGTCCCAGTCCCAGTCGTTGGAAGCCTCCCAACCCTGCAGGAACCGGTCGAACTCATCCAGATCGCGCCGGTAGGCGGCGATGGTATGAGGCGACAGGCGACGCTCGCGCTCGATCCAGCGCTCAAAATCGGATCGCGCATCACATCGTGTCGAAGCCGATCTGGTCATGACCGCACCTCCTGCGGTCCGAACTCCGTCCACCAGTCCTCGATATGCTCGATCGCCCGTCGACCCAGGGCGGCCCGCCGCTCCCTGCGCCGCCCCTTCACGCGCTCCGGCAACGGATCCAGCAAGCCGAAGTTGGCGTTCATCGGCTGGAAGTGCTTGGGGTCTGCCTCACGAAGATACCGATACAGGCCGCCGATCATCGTTGTCGGAGGCGGGATCACCGGCCGCTCTCCATCGAGGACCCTGTGCAGATTCAAGGCTGCCATCAGACCGCTGGCAATCGACTCCGTGTACCCTTCGACGCCCGTCAACTGGCCGGCGAACAGCAGGCTGTCGCGGCCTTCGATTGCACCGTGCTCCGTCAGCCGACCCGGGAAGTTCAGATAGGAGTTGCGATGGATCGACCCGAATCTGAGGAACTCCGCCTGCTCGAGGCCCGGGATCATGCGGAACACTCTGAGCTGCTCGCCTATCTTCATGCGAGTCTGACATCCGACGAGGTTCCACATCTGTCCCGCCAGATCTTCCATTCGGAGCTGAACGACTGCGTGGTGCTGCCGACCGGTGAGCGGATCCCGCAGCCCCACGGGGCGCATCGGACCGTGGCGCAGCGTCTCGCGACCCCGGCCGGCCATGACCTCTATCGGCAGGCAGCCCTCGAAATAGGGAACCTGATCCCACTCATGCCCTTCGTGGACGTCGGCCGCCGAGAGCGCATCTATGAACGCCTCATAGGCGTCCCGGTCGAGCGGACAGTTCAGGTAGTCTGCGCCTCCCTTACCGTAGCGCGAAGCACTGAACGTCACTTCTTCGTCTATCGACTCGCGCGAGACGATCGGAGCGATCGCGTCAAAGAAGGCGAGATTCTCGTCTCCCAGCAGGCTGCGGATGGTCTCGGACAGCGCATCGGACGTTAGCGGCCCGGTCGCGATGATTACGGGGCCATCCGGGATCGATCGCACTTCTTCGTGACGGATTTCGATGCGCGGGTGGCCGGACACGCGGCGCGTGACTTCGGCGCTGAACTGGCGACGATCCACCGCCAGCGCGCTTCCGGCGGGTACACGACATCCGTCAGCGATGGTGAGAAGCAGGCTGCCCAGCCGTCGCATCTCAGC
>JARFPW010000287.1 GCA_029288095.1 Gemmatimonadota bacterium | reverse complement strand
AGTAGCCAGGCGGATCCGCTGGGCCTCGCCGCCAGCCAGAGTGTCGGCGGAACGTCCAAGCGTAAGATACCCGAGGCCTACCTCGTTCAGGAATCGGAGTCGATCGACGACCTCCTTGAGGATCGGCTCGGCAATCTCCACATCCAGGCCTGCTTCGTCGATGTCTCCGGCGATCCGAGCGAAGAACTTCAACGTCTCGTCGACCGGCCACTCGACGACCTCAGCCAACCCTCGCCCAACGATCGTCACGGCGCGGCTTTCGGCTCGCAGGCGCCCGCCGCCGCAGTCCGTGCATGTGCGCGCCGTCATGTAGTCGTGAAGCGACCGGCGCACCGACTCACTCTCCGTGTCGTGGTACGTGACCCGAACGTTCTCGAGGTACCCTTCCCAGCCCAGCTCCGGGTCGCCCTCCAGAATCATGGCCTGTTGCTCCGCTGTCAGCTCGCCCCATGCCTCGTTGAGTTCGAAACCGTGAGCGGTGGCGAGCTTCGGCAGCGTGACCCGGCGCAGGCGGCCGGTCGGAACGCCCCACGCCAGGAGCACTCCTTCGAGAATCGAGATCCGGGGATCGCCCATCGCGAGGTCCAGATTCGGCTCCAACCGCACTCCGAGCCCGTCACAGCCCTGGCAGGCCCCATATGGCGAGTTGAAGCTGAACTGGCGTGGCTCCAACTCGGGAATGCTGATTCCGCAACCGGGGCATGCGTAATGCTCGCTGAACAGATGCGACTCGCTCGATCCGCTCCGTTCGGAGGATTGACACACGACCTCGACGGCACCTTCGGCCATGCGAAGTGCGGTCTCGACCGACTCGGCGATCCGCTGGCGGGCTTCGTGGCGCAAAACGAGGCGATCGATGACCACGGCGATGTCGTGGTTGGAACGGCGATTGAGGGTCGGCGGCTCGCTCAGGTCGATGAGCTCTCCGTCGACGCGGGCGCGCACGAATCCGGCCTTCAGGGTATCGGCGAACAGGTCGCGAAACTCTCCCTTGCGACCCCTGACCAGCGGCGCGAGGATCTCGATTCTGCTGCCTTCCGGCCAGGCGACGATCTGGGTGGCGATCTGGGTGGGCGAGCCCCGGCGAACGGGGCTTCCACACCCGGGACAGTGAGGAGTGCCCACCCGCGCCCACAGCAGGCGCAGGTAGTCGTAGACCTCTGTCACTGTCCCAACCGTGCTGCGCGGATTCCGCGTCGTCCCGCGCTGCTCGATGGCGATCGCCGGTGACAGGCCGTCGATCTGGTCGACGTCGGGTTTCTCCATCACACCGAGGAACTGGCGTGCGTACGCAGACAGCGACTCCACGTAGCGTCGCTGGCCCTCCGCGTAGATCGTATCGAACACGAGCGAGGACTTCCCCGATCCGGACAGACCCGTGATCACAGAGAGCGCACCACGGGGAATCGACACGTCCAGGTCGCACAGGTTGTGTTCCCTGGCGCCACGCACAACGAGGAAGTCGCCTCGTTCGTCACCTGTCACGTCGTCGGCTCCCCGCGCCACAGATCCTCGAGCGTCTCGCGCTCCCGGACGACTCTGAAATCCCCGTTCTCGAGCATCACCTCGGCCGGTCGTGGCCGCGAGTTGTAGTTCGAGGCCATGACGAAGCCATATGCTCCGACATCACGCACGACGAGCAGGTCGCCGGGCTGAACATCATGCAGCGACCTGCCGGTTCCGATCACGTCACCCGATTCGCACGTCGGCCCGAGGACGTCCACGGTGGGTGGTCCCGCCGGCGATCCGGCCACAGCCTCGATCCGATGCTGCGCCCCGTAGAGCGCGAATCGAGCGAAATCGGTGAACCCGGCGTCACATACGAGGGCGGGTGTCCCTTCCCTCTCTCGACGGTAAAGCACGCGCGTCAGCAGCAGACCGGCGCGTGCCATGATCGAGCGGCCGGGCTCGAATCGGCTGCACAACCCTGTCCCCAGGAGTCGCCGGTCCACTCCATGGATCAGCGCCGCGGGATCAGGATCGACGTCCGAAGAGTAGTCGACGCCCAGCCCGCCACCCAGGTCGAATTCACGGACTGGTACTCCAGAAGCGGCAAGCCCGTCGGCGAGTTCCAGGAGGACGTCCAGCGCTCGATCCCAGGGCTCGAGGGAATCGATCCCGGACCCGAGATGAACGGCGAGGACCTCGGGCTCGAGGCCACCCGTTGCGGCCAGACGACTCCATATGTCAGCGACGTCAGCGGGCTCGAACCCGAACTTCGCGTCCGTCCGCCCCGTTTCGAGCGATGGATGTGCGCCGGCCCGGATGCCCGGGCGGACACGCACGCCGATCCGTGTCGGATGTGCCGGATCGGCTGCGCTTACGGCAGCGTCCACCTCGTGACCCGCCTGCAGTACGACGAGTCCCAACCCGGATCCCATCCCCTGGACGACGACGTCCGCCGATTTGGGCACTCCGCCGAGGAGGATCCGGTCCGCGGGAAAACCGGCACGCTCGGCTCGAGCTCGCTCGCCGGCGGTCGCGACCTCGATCCCAATGCCCGTGCCGCACAGTCGGCGGAGCACGGCGAGGTTCGTGTTCGCTTTCGCCGCGAAGAAGATGCGCTCCGCGTCGCCGGCCGCTTCTACCCATCGAAGGGTCGCGGCTTCGAGGGACCGAGCCGAATACACGTATGTGGGAGTTCCCTGCGCGGTCGCGATCTCCGCGAGAAGGTCGCTGTCCGTGCGACTCATCGAGGAACCATGATGCGGCCGGCCAGTGGATCGATCTCGACTTCGAGCGGCGTTTCGCCTCTCACCTGGCCGTCGATCTGGATGGCGACAGGAGGATCCGTTTCGATGCGGACCGAGCGTGCCTGGAGGAAGAACATCCGGTCATCGCCCGCGAACCGGCGGGTCGCCATGCGCCACAGGATGCCAGCCATGTCGGGAAGATGCCTCGGGGCGAACACCGCGATATCCAGCAGGCCGTCCTGGAAGTCGGACCGCGGCGCCACCATCACCTCGACCGGGAGGGAGCCGGCACCGATCAGACCCGCGTTGGCCAGCAGCACCATCGCCGCCTCGACTTCGATGACCTGGTCGTCCGCATGGATGACGTACTTCGCGCTCTTCGACGCGATGACGTGCTTGATACCCGAATAGAAGTAGGCCAGGATCCCGATGCGGTGTTTGAGCTCCGTGGTGGCGCTTGCCATCACTTCCGCGTCCAATCCGGCCCCCGCAATCAGGCTGAAGTACTCGTCGCCCATCCGGCCAAGGTCGATCGACTCGACCGTGCCCTCGACAGCAACTTGTACTGCGCCCTCGAGTGAATCCGGGATTCCGAAATTGAGTGCCAGCTGATTTCCAGTGCCGAACGGCAGGATTGCGACGGGCATTCCGGTGCGGGCCGTGCCCCGAAGGGCCAGGGCGATCGTCCCGTCACCGCCGGCCGCGATCACGGTCTTGTATCCGAGTTCCACCGCCTGCCGCACGACGTGCAGGCCCTCTTCTTCGGAAGTCGTTTCCACGATGTCGAACGGAACGCCATGCGCCGCCATCGCACCGCCGATTCGCCGTCGCAGATGACCGGGTTGGCCTCCGGCCGCCCGCTGATTCAGCAGCACCAGGAAACGGTCCGAGACGCGAATCGGGAAGTCAGACATCCGGGTGTACGCTCACGCAGTTCATCTCTGTTTCTGATTGGTTGTTCGGGAACCCGAAAGATATGGCGGCAGGCGTCGCGTAGCACACCTGGTGGCAGGTCGGCCTAGAAGTCCCACTCCCGGAACAGCATGAGGCCCCAGGTTCGATTGCTGAACGCATCGAGGCTGTTCCCGTAGGCGGAGTAGCGACGGGCCCGGTCTTCCGTGCTGAACTCGAGACGCCAGTCGGGGAGGAAGCTCCACTCCACGGCCGCGCCCGGAAGGAGGCCGCCGAGCGGTTGGGTGGCCCGCACGAACACGTCTGGCGTGAGGTAGCGTCCGATCTCGACTTCGGTACCGTACAGCAGACCGCCCGTGGCACCGCCGCCACCCAGACCCGTACCGCCCGATCCGGTCGAACGGATGTCCAGATAGTCGATCAATCCCACTCCGCCAACCAGGACTTGGGAGAAGCCGCTACCGACCTGCCCGAGCAGCCCCTCCCGGACGATTGCCGAGGCGAACTCGCCACCCTCGGCTCCGGCGCCGATACATGGACTCGAGAACAGCAGATAACAGATTCGCTCCGGTTCCGGCAGTGGCGGCGAGCTGCTCGTGGTCATGGTCGGCGCTAGCGACGTGCCGCCTACATGCACCGATACCTCCAGGGGACCCAGGTCCGAGCGCGTTCGGAAGATGGCGTCAATATCCAGGTTGGGGTCCATTCCCGGGGACCCGACGAACGTGACCGCCCCACGACTGATCTGCAGCTGGCGTGACAATAGACTGGAGATGTCGGTGCTCGATCCGAACGAGTAGCGGAAGCTGCCGCGAGGAAGGCGGAGCGTTCCGAAGGCAACGAGTTCCCCCGTCGCTCGGTCCATTCGGACGTCCAACTCCCCGGCCAGCTCCACCTCGAGGGCCTCGGACCGCAACCACATGGCCGGCCCCACGTCGAACTGGGTGTCCATGCGGAGATTCTGGATGAACGGATTCTGAGCCGCTTCAAACAGCTGCTGTTCCATCACGATCGTCGTGTCGAGCAGCGTGTAGATCGCCGGATCGGACAGGTCGACGGCCTGTCGCTGGCGGAGAAACCGGTCGGTCCGAAGGTCTCCCTCGGACATTCGGAAACGACCGGTAAGCACAGGATTTCGGTAGCTGCCCTCGAGCTTGCCCTGTCCGTCGAGTCGCACACTGGCGGTGCGTCGGTCCAGGCCCCGAAAACGCTGGGCGGACAGATCGAGGTTCAAGCCCACGTTGCCTGGATCCTCGAGGTCGAGCGTGCCCTTCACATCAACTGACCCGCCTGCCGACGACCGCATGCTCAGCGTATCGATTCTCGCAAGCGCACCTGCATAGACGACTCGGCCTTCGATGCCTTCGAGCCGGATGCCGAGATTCGGCACGAACATCGCCGCGCGATGAACCTGCGTGTCGCCGTTGAACTCGAGCGCAGACGGCTCGCCCGTGACATCGACCCGGCCCCGTGCATAGCCGGTGACGTCCCGTATCCTGTCTCTTATACACATCTGACGCTGCCGACGAAAGTTCTAGTGTGTAGAT
>JARFPW010000278.1 GCA_029288095.1 Gemmatimonadota bacterium | reverse complement strand
AACTCGACAAGAAGCAGAGGAACCGACCACAGCAGCAGGAACACTGCCCAGGCGATCAGAATCGTGCCGCCTCCGTTCGTGGCGACGATTCTGGGGAATCTCCAGATGTTGCCGGTTCCTACCGCCATCCCCAGCATGACGACCATCGTTCCCCAGCGGGAAGAAAACCTCTGAACTTCGCTCACTCGTCGTCCTCCTCCACCTGCGGTCGGTCGATTCTCGACAGCCAGTCGAGCAGCGTCTGATTGAACAGTTCCGGCATCGAGATGTGGGAACAGTGGCCCGTTCCCGCAATTTCGAGATACGTCGCCCCCGGTATCAACTCCGCGATCTCCACGGACCAGGCGACAGGTGTATATCGATCCAGCGGGCCCTTCAGCACCAGCGTGGGCGCGCGAATGCCGGCCAGCTCGGGCCTGAGGTCTTCCCGTTTCAGCAGGTCGACGCGGCCCCCCGACGTCCCGGGGTGCACGGTCCGTGGCCCGGACCACAGCACATACTGGATCACGCGGTCCGATCCCGGCGAAGAATCGAAGACCCAGACGTTCAACCGGCTCCACAACCGCGCGATCAGCCGACTCACGGCGGTCGGAAGGTAACGGATCGTAGCCATCGCCACCGGCACTAGAAGGACTGCGTTGAGACCCACGTGCCCGTAGCTAACGCGGGCCAGGGAGTTGGCGACGACAAGCGCGTCGACGCGCTCCGGGTGCCGCGCCGCGAATCGCATCGCCACCGCACCGCCCAGACTCTGGCCCAGGAGCGTCACCCGCCGAACGCCATGCGCGGAAAGCAGTTCTTCGAGATCCGTGGATAGCCTCTCGAACGTCATGTCCGCACCAATCCGCTCTCGAAGGTCGGCGCACAGGACTCGATGGCTCTGCGACAGTGCGGGAATCTGGTAGCGGAAGGTTTCCTTCATCCCATCCGCGCCTGGCACCAGCAGTATCGCCGGTCCCTCGCCGGTAACGATCAGATCGACCGTCTCGCCGTCCGAATACGTGAACGGTATCGACGCGAGTGGCTGACCGGAGCGATCCACAACGGGGGGACGGCGGAGGCGAGAATTCCGGCGACCCATCAGCAACATCCAGCTCCCGACGGCGAGCGGCAGCGCGAAGAACCACAGCGCCATGATCAACCACAGTGTCATGCAGGGACTCGGTACACCGGGTATGGGTCCCGGGCGCATTCGTCATCGACTCGATCGGCGAACCAGCCGTCCACCGACCATGGCTCCACGATCGTGAACAGCAGGCGGGCCCCGAGCTGGTCGGCGGGAATCCACCAGGAGCCGGCTGGAAACGTGCGCTTCTCAGGCCGGGCCAGGGCCGAATCGCCGGTTGCCTCTGGACACACCGGGTATGCCTGCACCGTGCGTGTCGCCGAGGCGTTCAAGCGCTCGACCCGGAATCCGTGGGCGGCAAGGACATCGACCAATTCGGCGCCGGTCGCATCGATCATCCATCCTTCGGGAGGCTCCAACCGTGCAGCGACCTCGACAACCGCGCGCCAGGGCCGCAGACGGGTCCGCACACGGAGGCCCCGCTCGTTGAGCTTGACCCAGGGTAGCTCCGTTCCCGACGCATCAGCCGCGTAGCGGGCCTCTATCGACAGCGGATCCGCGGCGAGCGCGGACGCCTGGCCTGAGACGCGTTCGAGTTCCACCGCCAGCAGCACCGCCGCTTCGAGGAACGCTCTTGTAGCTACGTACATCTGCTCCGTTCGCTGGGCGAGCCCCAGGACGTCGCGGCTCGAGGCAGTCTCAACGAGAAACGATGCGGCACCGGCCAGGGCAAACGCATTGCGCGCGTTCGCGGCCTCGAGGGGCGCCGGCGTGTAGTAGGCTTCGACCTCATCGTCCTCGTCCTCCCACACGGCGACGTATTCATGGAACCAGATGTCGGCCCGGGCGAGCTGATTCGCCACCTGGGGAAGCATGTAGAATCGGGCAAACGTGGCCAGGTCGGGGTCAACGTTGGGGTGTGTCGGCACTCCGACCTGCACGGTGTACTCCGTCGGCCCCAGCTCGTGCAGGTCGAGGACGAGGTGCGGACGCCATTCATCTACCTCCGCCCAGATGGCGCGGGTTTCAGCTGCCGCGAGAGCAACATGATCCCGGTTCAGATCCACACCGCCGGCGGCTCCCCTAGTTCGCCGGTCCACACCGAGGGGATTCGTCATTGGGATGACGCGGACGTCCAGCGTTCGACGCAGGTGCCCGAGCTCACCATCCACCAGGTCCCGAATCAGGAGCAGCCCGACTTCCAGGCCTGCCCGTTCGGTTCCGTGCTGGGATCCGAGGACGAGCACTCGTATGGCCGGCGACTCGCCGATCGCCGAGGCTACCGGGATACGGACGACAGGAATCGGCACACGCGCGTCGGCGCCCGCGTTGAGTACGACGAGCGTATCGACTTCCAACCCACCCGATGATTCGGCGAGGGCTGTCAGGTATGGAAAGACGTCTTCCGGTGGTGTAAACGCCTGGAAGCCAAGCCGCTCCGCCGGCGTTTGTAGTGGGCGATCCCGGCCGGACTCCTGGGCGCCTCCTGTGCTCGGCGCCCCCACAGCCATGGCCACGGCGACGGCCGCCGTCCAACGTCCAAGCATCATCCCTCCAGTCGACGCCGAATCGAAGCGGCCAGTTCATCCGACGTCAGGGCCGGCTCTCCGAGTTTGGTGGCCAACTCTCGGGCGTCGTAGGTCAGGCCACCCGCCAGCCAGTCCCCGAGATACGGGCCTGTACTGGGATTCCGATACCAGTCTTCGTCGAACCGCGACTCAAGCTCTCGCGTCAGCAGAGCGGCGAGCATCCGGGCGCGCAGCCTGCGGGCCACCCCGAAACGCTGTCCCAACTCCGCGAGAAAGCTGCGTGGATCGTGCCGGAACCCCGTGCTCTCCAACATCAGTTCTGCCCACCGGGGTCCCATGGCGCCCGGGCGATCGCTCCCTGACAGTTCGATATCGAACGTCAGGCGAGCTACCATCCGGCGCACGGCGTACAGCTCCAGGAACGCTGCGAACCTGACGTGCTCGCCCAGGGCCTCCCCTTCGATACCCTGCACGTGCCGTATCCAGCTGGCGGACCGGCTCAACCCGCCGAACAGAGTCGCATGCGTATCCACGACGGATTCGTCGCCCAGCGCGCGCAACTCGAACGGAAGGGCTGGAGAAGTATAGGCCCAATGGAGCGCCCGGCCGATTTCGCGCAGCAGAGTCCTGCAGCCCGGCGCTGAGCTGGTCGGCGTCACGAACAGGCGGACCCGGTCAGGCACTTTGATCGCCGCGCAACTTGGACGCATGCCGGGGGACGGGAACGCCTCGACAGCCAGCTCGATTCGACCCTCAGCCTCCAGCGGCAGACCCAGGTCACGCAGGTCGTTGCCCACGGACTCGAGGATGGCAGACTCGTCGCACAATCCGTCGGACCAGGATTGGCGGCCAAGCCAGACCGCGTCGTGACCCTCCGCTTCCTCGACCGACAGCCCGAGGAACTTCGCCAGATATTGTCCGAGGCTATCGAAATAGAGGTCGTTCGTTTCCTCGAGGAAGCGCCGCCCCTCGCGCAGAACGACGGCGAGGTTGAGTCCGGTCAGCCGCTGCATCGCCTGCTTGTACTCGCCGAACCCAAGTTCGACAGAGGCGACGCGCCACCGATTGAGCCGATCGAGTTGAAGCGGCAGGGCGTCGTCGAGGGCCTCCGAGCGGAGCGCCTCGAGCTCGCGGCGCGCGGAGCGGTCCTCGGTCGTCCCTATCAGACTGGGCAGCGTGCGCACCGGGATCTGGCTCTCGGCATGGGGCATCGTCGCGCTCGCTATCCATTGCTCGAATTCGTCGTCGAGCTCGGCGTTTGCCGATCGGACGTGATGCTCGGCCACCCAGCCGAGCAAACGTTGCAGGCAGCGGAACTCATCACCACCGGCCGACGCCAGTTCCCGCTGAATGACCGGCATGGAAGTCGAGAATTCGAGCACACCCTGAGACGCGTAGAGCGGCCGCACCTGCGGCCACGTCTTGCGACCCGCGCGGGCCTCGAACACTTCCTCCGCCAACGCGGCGTGAAGACGCTCCGCCCGGTCGCGGATTTCCCCGACTGTCAGGCTCATGGGTGTGGGCTACT
>JARFPW010000360.1 GCA_029288095.1 Gemmatimonadota bacterium | reverse complement strand
GTAGATCCAGAGAACGAACGGCAGGTACTTCTTGAGGAATTGAACCACGTGCGTTGCGAACACCATCAAGCCCATCACGACCCGGAAGAGCAGCAGCGCGCCCCAGGTCTCCTCGCCGCTGAGCGGCGGATCCTTGGCGGTCTCCCAGTCCTTGCCACGGGGAAACAACCGCTGCGTGAGTCCGTAGCCGGCTCGCCATCCGAAGAAGATCCACACGAAGGCCTGTAGACCCATGACGAGGTACTGCGGAAGGGTCAGCAACGCCCCTTTGGAGCCGGGAACCGCGTAGTTGGCGGGAAAGGCGATCATCCACGGATACCAGGCTCCCTGGACGTACTCTTCTTCGACGCCAAAGTCGCGCGGATGGAACGCCTGCCTCCAGGTACGGAGCGGGTGACCCTCCGGACGGTCCAGTTCGGCGTAGGCATGACGAATCATGTAGAAGAAGTTCTGGTAGAAGCCGAACAGAACGTGCAGCCCGTGCTCGAGAATCCTACCGTCCTTACCGCGACCGCTGGCTCCCTTGCCACCCAGGCGCCATCCCATCTGGTATACGGTGATGTCGTAGCGGTCCCTGAGTTCCTGCGTGGATGTCAACCAGTAGAGGGCTGACATGACCGAGGGGCCGCCGCCGAGGACTGCGATCTTCGTCCGAGTTTCGCTCACGTGGCTTACTCCTGGAGGGGTCTCGAAGTCCGGGAAACTAGGAAACGGGCTGCTCGAACGCGAGAAAGGGTGGGTTCAGGGCAAGTTCAGCGGCAACGGCGCTCCCGGGGAGACCCGGGGCGCCGATGTCGTCATGTGGTGAGAGGACTTATTCCGCCGCCGGATCCTTCCGGAACCAGTTATACAGCCAGGCCAGGAGAGCGCCTGCAATGGCCCCGTCAACGACCGCGTACATGGTTACGACCAGGACGGATCCGTACCCGGCAGGCCCGTGGTATCCCGGATATAGCGAGGCGCCGAACTCGAGCAGGTGCGCGCCGTAGTCGCCGGCGATCTGGTTCAGGAGAGCAACGAACAGGAACATCGCACCCCAGAGAACGGCGCTTGCCAGCGCCATTGAACGCACGCAGAGCTTCATGAAACCTCCAATGTTGGGCGTGACCGCGATTCCTATCGGTCCGCCAGGAAAGCGGCGATGCGCCCCAGATCGGCTCCGTCGAGCGGAGAAACGTCCTGAAGCGCCATGTTCACCTGCATTCGTTGGAGCACCGGACCCCAGTCGGCATGCGCCGCCGGCGCAGGGATCCCGTGGCAGATGGAGCACTTCTCAGCGTAGAACAGCGCCGCGGAGTCGGCACCCAGCTCGTCGAGCTGCACGACTGGCAGCGCGTTCCGTTGCAGGTAGGCAATCAGCGTGTCCCTGTCCTCGGGGGACGGGACGAATGTGCTCGCCAGTCCGGACATGCGGATGTCACCGACGAGTTTGGTGGTAAGGGGACCGCCCATGTGATCGTGCAGGGTCGTCGCCCGGAGCATCATGCGCCGCATCAGGATGGGCCAGTCGGCCGCTGCGTGCATCCGAGGTGTCGGGACCTCGTGGCACTGCACGCAGTACGCCTTCATAAGCCCCGCTCCCCGAGAACGCGGCTCCGGGAGGTCGTCGGGATCGAAGTTGCCCGGCGGGAGCCCTGCCCCAATCGAACTGATCATGCGCCAGCGCTGGGGGCGACTCAAATCCGTTGTCGCGGTGCCGCCTAGCTCCGCCAGCGCGCTGTCCATCGTTGCGAGAACGTCGTCCGCAGGTGCATCGACAGCGGGCTGACACGCGAACCCGGCCAGGACGACCAGTGGCAGGAGATACATGACCAGTTTGCCTCGAAAGGCGACTGACACGATCGACGAGTAGTCGCTCATTGTTCACTCTCCCGGGAGGCGACTATAACCGACTGAATCATCCGTAATCTACGAGTACAACCCCTGTTAGCGCCACTCGGCACAGCCGGTCGGCCTGCCACCTACATGAAGAATCGCCGCACTGTGAGCCAGAGCAGCGGCACCCCCGCGATCACCGTGTACGCGCACGTCGTGATCCGCAGTTCGCCCGCCCGCTTGTCAGAGACGCAATCGAACAGCGCGGGAATCACGACGACGAAGCTGATCAGGGCGGGGATCAGCAGGAGAGGCGCGGCCGCCCACGCTCCCCACCCGTCGAAATTTCCCATGTAGAATTCCGCGGCGACGAGTGACGCCAGCGGCAGCCAGCAAAGCCAGCGCAGAGCGCCGGGAGATCGGGGACTCTGCCCTCCCGGAGGGGACGTCCGAGGGGTCCGTTCAGAATCTTCCATGTCTCAGAGTAGAAGCGGGATACGCATGCGAGCAAGGGCCTCCTTCCCACGCCAAAAGTGCTATATTATCAGGTGTCGGTCACAGCGCCTGCTGGGACCATCCTGAGCAATCAAACGACGGGAATCGATACGGTGGAAGCCAACGAACAGAAGCGGCGGACGGAAGTCCGTAAGAGGATGCGACTCGAGATCCCACATGGGGTCGAGCTCCTGCACGATCCGGCGTTCAACAAGGGGACGGCGTTCAGCGTGGAGGAGCGGGAGCACCTGGGCCTCCGGGGGCTCGTGCCGCCCGGAGTGGCCACGCCGGAGATGCAGGAGGCCAGAGTCCTCGGCAATTACGCGCGAAAGTCGTCAGACCTCGAGCGCTACGTCTTCTTGAGCGATCTGCAGGACCGGAACGAAACTCTCTACTATCGGCTGCTCGTCAACAACATCGAGAAGTTGATGCCGATCGTGTATACCCCCACGGTGGGCGCGGCATGCAAGCTGTTCGGCCATATCTACCGCCGGCCGCACGGCCTCTATATCTCCGCGGAAGATCGCGGTCAGATCGCCCAGGTCATACAGAACTGGCCCTATCAGGCCGAGATCATCGTGGTCACGGATGGGCAGCGCATCCTCGGGCTGGGCGACCTTGGCGCCAACGGCATGGGCATTCCGATCGGCAAGCTCGCCCTGTACTCGGCATGCGCCGGCGTTCACCCCGAGAGCTGCCTGCCGATCACCCTGGACGTCGGTACGAACAACCAGGATCTGCTTGAACATCCCCTCTATCTGGGCCTGCGGCGCGAACGGCTGGAGGGACAGGAATACGCCGACTTTATTGAAGAGTTCGTCTCAGCCGTCGAGGCACGGTTCCCCGGGATCGTCCTCCAGTTTGAAGACTTCGCAACGCGCAACGCGTTCGATCTCCTCCACCGCTACCGGGACCGGCTGTGTGCCTTCAACGATGACATGCAGGGGACGGCGGCCGTTACGCTCGCCGGGATTCTGTCGGCCCAGAATATCACGGGCCGCTCGCTGCCGGAGGAGCGGCTGCTCTTTCTCGGAGCGGGTGAGGCGGCCGTCGGGATCGCGGACCTGATCGTGGCAGCACAGGTACGCCACGGCACTCCCGAGG
>JARFPW010000358.1 GCA_029288095.1 Gemmatimonadota bacterium | reverse complement strand
ATCAGGCTGGAGGCGCTGATCGCGTTGCCCGAGACTCGGGCGCGTGAGGCCGCTCGCAACGCCGGCTTCGCCGGCTACGCGCTCCTTCCGATCCTGGCCGCCGGCAAGCCCGTCGCGCTGCTGGAGCTCTTCTCCGCCACGGCTCCGCCACGGATGGGCGGACTCACAAGGCCCACGGAAGTCCGGGATGGCCTCGAGGTGCTGGCCGCGACGTTGGGCCTCATGGCGACCCGTGAGCGCATGCAGGACGCCGTGCGGAAGGCCGCAGCCCATACGCGGCAGACCATGGCGAAGCTGGCTGAGTCTCCGGCGCAGCAGCCGCAACGAGTCGAGCCAGCAGCCCTATACGACGAGCGGACGGGTCTCCCCAACCGGCCGATCCTGTTCGACAGGCTCCGGCAGGCCATTCGCAGACGGCAGCGTTCGCCACGAGATCAGTTCGCCGTGCTGGTGGTGGACGTGGAGGGCGTCGAGCAGATCGGCGACCGGGGCGGAGATCGGGCAGCCGAGGACCTGATCGTCGCGGCGGGTCGAAGACTCGCGGGCCACACCCGGCCGGCCGACTCGACGGCGATCGATGGTCCCAACCGATTCGTGTTGATCGTGGAGGGGATCCGCGCACTCGACGAGGCGATGGCGGTTGCCGACCGGGTGCAGAAGGAGCTGCGTCGTCCCTTCCCTACCGCGCGGACCGACATCCGGCTCGAGGTCCGCATCGGGGTCGTGCTGGCCGGACCGGCGTACGACGACCCCGAGGCTCTGCTGGTGGACGCGGCGGCAGCGGCAGCCCGGGCGGGAGGATCGCGAGAGCGCATCCAGGTGTTCGACCGGATCGTCGAGGAAAACCATAGTCAGCGCGAGCAGATGCGGGTCGATCTCGCCACAGCCATCGAAAAGCGGGAGCTGCACCTGGAATACCAGCCCATCGTGTCCCTGCAGGACGGTCGCATCACGGGACTCGAGACATTCCTCCGCTGGCGTCACCCCGAGCACGGACTTGTACCACCGGACCAGTTCATCCCGGTGGCCGCCCAGTCGGCCCTGATTCACGACCTCGGATTCTGGGTGCTGGAACAGGCGTGCGACCAGATCAACCGGTGGCGCGGCCAGCTGTCCCGGTTGGAGCTGCCGCCAATGGGCGTCAACGTGTCGGGGCGTCAGATCTTCTTCAACGGTTTCCTCGGCAGGGTGCGCGAGATCATGGAGCGCCACGGCATCCAGGGACGAGAAATTCGGTTCGATATCGGCGAAGCCGAGCTGATGCATGACGCCGACAAAGCGGCCGCCGTCCTCGACCGGCTCCAGGGCATGGGGATCGACGTAGCCATCGATGACTTCGGAACCGGCTACTCGTCACTCAGCCTCCTGCACGACCTGCCGGTCCGGGCACTCAAGATCGATCGCTCGTTCATCAGCCACCGGCGAGAGAAGCTCCGAAAGTGGGGCGTCGCGCGGACGATCGTGGAGTTGGCGAAGATCCTCGAGGTCGAGGTCATCGCCGAGGGGATCGAAACGCGCGAGCAATTCCTGGCGCTGCGGAAGGCTGGTTGCACGCAGGCGCAGGGATACTACTTCTCGGGACCGGTCGGGGCGGGCAAGGCCGAGGGGCTGATCCGCGACGGGTATCCCCTCGACCTGGAGGCTCCCCATAGCTGACCGGGCGCCTTCGTCGGGCCACGGCTGTTAGGGCGAGCTCGAGTCCACGTCACGAAGGACGTGTGAAGCGGCGCGGTCGGCGCCGGAGCTCACGGGGGCCATTCCGGTGGGGACGACTCGAAGCTCGTTTGCGGTCGGAGCGGGGCTCGGTTCTGTCGTCTGCACGTCTCGCGGGGGCCGACAGCCGGCTCCACACCCGCCGGGGTGGGCCACCTGCCGCCTCCTTGCCCGTGGAATTGGAAAACCGGGCCGATGGGGGTCGCCTCAAACGTGCCAGACGGCTGGGCTCACGTCTCGAGACTGAGTCGTGCCCCCCCCGTCTATCCTCCACCCTGACCTCCGATTCCCAGAGAGTGCCGGCCGCAGTCGTCTCTCAAGGATAGCCGCTGGCGGGTCCGCGTTGTACCCCGCCTGGGCCGGGGAGCCCTTCCCCCGGCCTTCGTATCACTTGCGCGGCGCCCGGCAGAATCGATAATCCTGCTCTGAGGACCTCAACGGGGAGAGCGATCTGGATCAGTCCGAGTCACCCGAACCGAACAGCCTGAGCGAGTCCACGGCTGCCGCCCTGTGGCGACGCGCGGCCGAGCTGCAGGAGGACGACAGCCGGCGAACGGAGGAACGGACACGATCCGCGGCCTTGCGTCGTGCCCTGGGCGGAGAAGGCGCGGCGGCCGAGCACCTGTCGCTCGAGGAGGTGAAGGCGGCGGCGGCGGACGCGGGCATCCCCGCGGAATACGTGGAGCTCGCCTGGATCGAGAGCCACCACGGAGTCGTGCCTACTCGCGCCTTCACTTCTCGATCAGAGCGCGCGAAGCGCCGCTTCCTCGGTACCGACCTTCAGACCATGGAGGTGTCTCGCGTCTACCAGGCTCCCGTGGGCCAGGTCCTGAGCGTGATGGGACATGCCTTCCCCAACGCGCCATTCGGGTTGATCCTGGAGGCGAGTGAAAGGGTCGAGGTGGATGGAAGTCGTGTGCTGGTGTTTGCCGTCCCGGGGCTGGAGGTCCTTGGCGGGCAGAGTCCCGTCGCGTCCTTCGCGATGGCCATGCAGTGGCCCGACATCAAGAAGCTCCTGGTCAGCGTACGCGCCCTGCCCGGAGAAGCGGAGGCGACCGAAGTCGTCATCCGAAGCCCCCTGGCCTACTCCCGCAAACTGAACTATGGAATCGGGCTCGCCGTCGGAAGCGGGGCGGGTTTCCTGGCCGGCGGGGCCGCGGTGACGGGCAGCGTCGCTCTACTGGGCGGGGCCATCGTCGCCGGGGGCGCCCTTGCTCCGCTTGCGGTCGGGACCGCCGGGTTGCTGGGCTTTGGCGCGGGACGATCGCTGACCGAATGGGGCTGGAGGAAACTATACGGGCTCGCTCTCACCAAGGGGCGTAAGGGCCTGGAGCAGTTGCTTTCCGCCATCACGCTTCACATGCAGACGGACGGCACCTTCACTCCGGGCGCCGCTTATCTGGCCCCCAGGGGCGACGAATCGGACTGACCGCCGGCCGAGGGGCCCGAGCCGTCAGCTGAACTCGATGCCCTGGGCCAGCGGCAGTTCGGTACTCCAGTTCACGGTATTGGTCTGGCGGCGCATGTAGGCCATCCACGCGTCCGAACCGGACTCACGGCCGCCCCCGGTTTCCTTCTCACCCCCGAACGCTCCACCGATCTCGGCCCCGCTGGTCCCGATGTTCACGTTGGCGATCCCGCAGTCGCGGCCGCGATTCGACAGAAAGTACTCGGCCTCGCGAACGCTGTCGGTGAAGATCGCAGATGACAATCCCTGCGGCACGTCGTTGTGAATCTCGATCGCTTCCTTGATCTCGTCCACGGCCTCGCGCGGTGAGGAGTCCTTCGAGCCGTATCCGATGATGTAGAGGATTGGGGCGAACGTCTCTTGTTGAATGATGGGAGCGTCCGCTTCTATCTCGATAATCGCCGGCCGCATGTAAACGCCACCGTCCGGGACAGTATCAGTAACGCGGCCGCCGCCGTGTACTTTGCCACCTTGTTGTCGAGCTTGATCGAGTGCTGCGTCCATCGCATTACCTGCTTGCTCGTCAACCAGTGGTCCTACGAGCGTACTTTCTTCTAGTGGATTACCGATCGGAAGCCGGCTATATACGGCAAGTAGTCGATCTAGGAGCGTGTCGGCGACACTCTCGTGAGCGATCAGACGACGCAGGCTGGTGC
>JARFPW010000173.1 GCA_029288095.1 Gemmatimonadota bacterium | reverse complement strand
TGTAGAGATCGTGGTTTCCCGGAATGACGACGAAGCGACCCGTATCCAGGAGCGGCTGGAGGATCACTCGAGCCGCCTGGAATTCGGCTTCGGTGGCGAGCGCCGTCAGATCGCCCGTGCATACGACGAAGTCGGCTCCTGAATCCTCCCGCAGCGTGACCATCCGCCGCGTCTTCGCGGCGGCTCGCGAGAACCGGCGTCCTCGCCCGCGAAGCAGGTTCGCGCCTCCGGCCAGCCGTTTGCCCGGCCAGTCGGCCAGCGGCACGCGGCGCACGCCGAGCCCGATATGGATGTCGCTGAAGTGGAGAATACGCACGGATCGATGTTCTCCCGCTTGCGCCCCGGCGGCAAGCGCACCGCCGAATCCAACCCGCAAAAGTTTGACGCTGCCTGATCGAGTCGACTAATTTCTCGGGTCCCGTCGTACCATCCCGATCCGGAGGCTCTTCCGATGAACAAGCAGTTACGCTGGACCCTATTGCCCCTCGCCCTCCTTGTGGGCGCCTGCCAGGGGGCTGACGATACCGCCGACGCGGCCGCCGAGGCGGAGGCCGCAGCGGCCCTGGCGGCCGACGAAGCCGCGCTCGACGAACTGCGCGGAGAATATGCGTCGCATTACAACATGGGCCACGCCGACGTAGTCGCCGGCTATTGGCAGGACGACGCGGTCGGGCTGTGGGCTGACGGTACGGTCGCAGAGGGCAAAGAAGCGTTGCTCGCCTATCTGCAAGGACAGATGGCCGTCGGGTCCCCGCAAGTCACCCTCGGCGACATTGATCGCAAGATCTCCGGGAACCACGCGGTGGCACTGGGCCGCTGGGATATCTCGATGACGCCCGAAGGGGCAGACCCGGTGGCGGTTGGCGGCCACTACATGTCGGCCTTCGAAATGGGTGCCGACGGCTGGAAGCTGATGGGCGTGATCTCCAACCCTGACGCCCAGCAATCAGCCGAGAGGCTGCTGGGGAGGGGCGCCGCCGAGCCTCCAGCGGAGGAGTCGACTCTGGGCGACATGCTCCGGGCCTACGAGGCAGCCTGGAACTCGGGCGATGCTGCCGCCGTGGTAGACATGTATGCGGACGGCGTGAAGGCCGCATTCGCCGACCTGCCGCTGGTCGAAGGCAAAGAGGCGTTGGGCGTGGTCATGGCGGAGCGCGTTGCCGGACAGATCGAACTCCATGGCGTGAAGACTGTCGATCTCGGCGACGGCTGGGCGGTTGACGGTGGCTGGTACCTTATGACTGGCCTCGAGACCGGCGATATCAGCGGCAGCTACTGGACGGTGTCTCACCTGGACGATGACGGCGCGAGAAAGATCGACTGGTTGGTGTCCAACGGCCGTCCCACGGCTATCGCTCCCGCAGCCGAGTAACCCATTGGGGCGTGAACGCCGGCTGCCAGGTGCCGGCGTTCACGCTCATGGCCGGCGGCCCGGTGACCGCGTCAGTCGGAGGCACCCCGCGGTCGGTACGTGCCGTCGAACAGCGTGGTCCAGTTCTTACCGTCCGTCGAGTTCTCCCAGTGCTGTCGAACGCTGCCGTCGTCGTTCGGCGTCCAGCTGATCCGCTGCTTGCGCGTGGCGCCGTCGGGTCCCTGAAGTTCGCCTCGAAGCACCATCGCGTCGCCTTCGAGACCACCGTCGAGCCGGAGCAGCAAGCCACCATTGTCCACCCACGTCTGGTGCCAGGTGCCGGTCTGCCGATCGTAGATGTTGAAGCTCTCGCCGAGCGAGCCTCCATTGCCCGACCACTGTTCATGGAGCACGCAGCCGTTCAACATGGTGGTGATCGTGTTGGTGCCGGCGAGGTTGCCGGCCGCATTGCGGACTTCCCAGTCTCCGACCCAGAAGTCGAACTGGCGATACTCAGGAGCCGAGCAGGGAGCCTGCTGGGCGTTCTGGGCAGCCGCTTCCGCGGGCATCACCACGAGCATGGCCGCAGCCACCGACAGGAACTGAAGATGAGTTCGAACGAGCACTGGCATGAAAAAGGCCTCCCCACACAGGTGATGGTCCCCGCTTCCCGGCTCAAGGACCCCGCAACTATGGCCAATGTTCCGGTCCGAATAGGCCCCCTGGTTCGCGTGTATTGATGAACGACAGACCGCCGCCGGCCGGGATTCGGGAGGAGCGCGTGGACATGGCGCACGCCGGGGTGCGGTACAGCGATGCGAGCGAGTCGGCTCTGATGCAATGGGCCAGCGGCGGCGATTCGGCGGCCTTCGGAGAGCTGGTGAGGCGCAACATGCGCCGCGGATATCACGCCGCTCTGGGGCTCGTCGGCTCGCATGACGACGCGATGGATCTGTCGCAGGATGCATTTGCGAGGGCGCTGAACCACGCGGGCCGGATGGATCCCGATCGGCCTTTCTATCCGTGGTTCTATCAGATTCTGAGGCGCCTGTGCTTCAACTTCCTGCGCGATCGGGCGAACAGAAGGCGGCTGTTGGACGAGGCGGGAGGATGGATACGCCATGATCCGATCGTCGGTGCGGCGCCGGAGAACCCGGAGCTGAGGCTGCAAAGGGAGGATGCCAGGCGGATCATCGTGCGAGCGATGACCGGTCTGCCGGAGGTGCAGCGCGAAGTGCTGGTGCTCAGAGAGTTCGAAGGTTTGAAGTATGGTGAGATTGCAGAGTTGCTGGATATTCCGGCCGGGACCGTGATGTCCAGGCTATACGCCGCCAGGCGCGGTCTGGCGGATGCGTTGGAGGAGCATGACTGACAAGGGGAACGAGCCCGGCCTCGAGAGGCAGGCCGAGCTGATGATGCGCGCGCTGGACGAGGAGCTCACCGCAGAAGAGCGCGCGGAGCTCGAGAACCGGCTCGCGGAGCAACCGGAACTGCGCGCGGAATGGCAAAGACTGTCGCGCGCCAGGGAGGTCACGATGGGGATGAAGTTGCGCAACCCGCCCGAGGAAGTCTGGGACGGGTACTGGACGAGTGTGTACAGCCGCCTGGAGCGAGGCGTGGGATGGCTACTCGTTTCGATCGGCGCGATCATCGTCGGCAGCTGGGCCGTGTGGGAGTGGATCACTGCTCTGCTTCAGGACACGGAGACTCCGGTCGCCGTGCGGTATTCCATGATCGCCCTGTTCGTCGGTCTGGTGATTCTACTGGTGTCCGTGGCCCGGCACCGGCTCAGCGTAAGCAAGTCTGATCCCTACAAGGACATTCAACGATGATGATGACACCATCTGAAACGATCGTCGGCCGCACGATTACCGAATCACTCGGTCTCGTGCGGGGCAACACGATCCGAGCCAGGCACGTCGGCAAGGACATCGTGGCAGGCCTGCGTACGATCGTCGGCGGAGAGATCCGGGAGTACACGAAGATGCTCGCCGAATCCCGCGAGCAGGCGATCGACCGCATGATCTCCGAGGCGAAGGCGCTGGGCGCGGACTCCATCGTGAGCGTCCGGTTCGCGACGTCATACGTGATGGGTTCGGCCGCGGAAATCCTCGTCTACGGCGACGCCGTAAAGACGCGAGGTGACGCGTGAGCCCGCGAAAAGGAGCCCTCATGGTGGCGACGATCATGGCGGGCCTGGTCGCGACCCCGGTTTCGGCTCAGGTGGTCGGCGACTGGACCGGAACGTTACAGGCCGGCGGGGCGGAGTACTTCCTGGTATTCCATGTAACGGAAACAGAGGATGGACTGGCGGCGACGCTGGACAGCCCGGACCAGGGAGCCTACGGCATCGAGGCGAGCTCGGCCGTGTACGCCAATGATACGCTGACCGTCGGGTTTGCGTCGATCGCCGGCGAGTACGTGGGCACACTGTCCGAGGATGGCAACCTCACGGGTACCTGGACCCAGAGCGGACAGTCGTTCCCTCTCGAGTTCTCTCCGGCAGAGGAGGAGACGCCCGAGGCGAATCGTCCGCAGGAACCGAGCGGGCCTCTTCCGTATTCCGCCGAGGATGTAGCGTTTGCGAATTCCGAGGCCGGGATCGATCTCGCGGGCACGCTGACGCTGCCCGACGGTCCCGGTCCGCATCCCGCCGCGGTGCTGATCAGCGGGTCGGGGCCTCAGAACCGGGACGAGGAGGTGTTCGGGCATCGGCCGTTCCTCGTGCTCGCCGATCACCTGACCCGGCAGGGTGTCGCGGTGCTGCGCTACGACGACCGCGGCGTTGGTGAGTCAGGAGGCTCGTTCGCGACGGCGACCAGCGCCGACTTTGCGACGGATGCGGCCGCAGCGATGGGGTATCTGCAGGGCCGCAGCGAGATCGATGCCGGCCGGATTGGGTTGATCGGCCACAGCGAAGGCGGGGTCATCGCCCCGTTGCTGGCCGTCGAGTCGGATGACGTCGCGTACGTGGTGATGATCGCAGGCCCCGGTATTCGCGGAGACGCCCTTCTCATGATGCAGGGAGAAGCGATCAATCGCGCCGCCGGGGCCACGGAAGAGCAGATAACCACCAACCGTGAGCTGCAGCGCCAGCTGTTCGCGGCCGTAACGTCGCATGCCACCGACTCGGAGCTCGAAGCGGAGATCCGTCAGTTGTTCGACGAATCCGCGGCCGGCATGACGACCGCCCAGGTGGACGGACAGGTGGCCTTTCTGGTCTCCCCCTGGATGCGGTGGTTCCTGGCGCATGAGCCGGTATCCGTTCTGGAACGCCTGACAGTCCCAACGCTGGCCGTGACAGGATCGAAAGATCTGCAGGTGCCGGCGGAGGCCAACCTGTCGGCGATCGAGAGCGCCCTGAATGCGGCAGGCAACACGGACTTCGAGGTCATCGCGCTGGACGGACTCAACCATCTGCTGCAGACAGCCGAAACCGGACTCATCGTCGAGTACGGTCGGATCGAGGAAACGATGGCTCCGGTGGCCTTGCAGACCATCGGTGACTGGATCGCCCAACGCTTCGTCGGCTCCTGAGTCCGGCGCCCCTTCCACCCGCGGAAGCCACGTGCGCCTGGTCTCACTCTGCCCAAGCCTGACCGAACTGCTCTTCGACCTCGGCCTAGGTGAGTCCGTCGTCGGCCGGACGAAATTCTGTGTGCATCCCCGCAGCGATGTCGATGCCGTCGAGAGCGTCGGCGGAACCAAGAATCCCCGCATCGACCGGATCATCGCACTGAACCCTGACCTCGTGCTGCTCAACGAGGAAGAGAACAGGCGGGAAGACGCGGATGCTCTCGTCGCGGCCGGCATCTCCTGTCACATCAGCCTGCCCCGCAGCGCGGCTGACACGGCCGAGATGGTTCGATCTATCGGGAGCGAAGTCGATCGTGCGGCCGAGGCGGAAGAGATCGCCCGGGATATCGAAACGCGGGCTGCTCGCGTGGTCCGGGATGCAGCGTCGCGAACACCTGTTTCGTTCGCCTATCTGATCTGGAGAGATCCCCTGATGTCGGTGAACGCCGACACGTTCATCAGCTCGCTTCTGTCGCTGGCGGGAGGCCGGAACGTGTTCGGGGCGGAATCCGACCGATACCCCGAGATCGACGCCGATCGACTGGCCGCCGCGGACCCCGACGTGGTCATGCTGTCCTCCGAACCGTTTCCGTTTGGAGAGCGACACGCAGCGGAGTTGTCACTGGAAACCGGACTGCCCCCGGAACGCTTCCGGTTCGTGGACGGGGAGCTTCTCAGCTGGCACGGAAGCCGCACCCCCGACGGTATCGACCACGCAGAGGTCCTGGTTCGTGAAGCGGGAGCCGCCTCAGGGCGATAACCGTCGAGGCCGCCAGGTCTGCCCGTCTTTCACGAACTCCAGCCGATCGTGCAGCCTGTTCAACCGGCCCTGCCAGAATTCGATACGCACGGGATCCAGCCGGTAGCCTCCCCAGAACGGAGGCAGCGGCACGTCGCGGCCCTCGAACTCGGATTTCCGGGCTGCCATCCGGGCTTCCAGTTCAGCCCGGTCCGCGAGCTCGTCGCTCTGCGCGGAGGCCCAGGCGCCCAGCTGGCTGCCGCGAGCCCGCGTCCGAAAATACGCTTCGGATTCCGCTTGCGACGTGCGTGACACCGATCCCTCGATCCGGACCTGTCGTTGCAGGATCGGCCAATGCGCAGTGAGCGCGGCATGCGGATTCGCGTCCAGCTCGCGGCCCTTGCGGCTCTCGTAGTTGGTGAAGAACACGAAACCGTGCTCGCCAAACGACTTCAGCAGCACGAGCCGGGCGGACGGTCGTCCGTCCGGCGTGGCCGTCGACAGTGTCACCGATTCCGGAAGCAGAATGGCCGATCGTGAGGCGTCTTCGAACCAGCGGTCGAACAGGGCGAACGGATCGGTGCCGGCCGAGTCCTCGGCGAGGCCTCCGATCACGCCCTTCCGAACCAGGAAGAGCGCCCGTAATGTTGAGCGAATCGACATTTCGCCTGACCCTCCGGATCTAGCCGCCGCGGAAGTTCCGCTATTGTGGTCGGGTGGACCAGTATAGGGACGGGAGAAACGACATGCATTCAGACCTTCGTATGAGCCTGGTTTGCCTGCTGCTGATTGTCGGCGCCGCGTGCAGCGACGGTGGTGAATCCGAAGTCCGCACCCAGGAACCGGAAGCTGAAGCCGCCCTGCCGGCCGGCACCACCGAAACCACGACCGACGGTATCATCGTCAGCGGATTCTCCGCCCCCGAGTCGGTGTTGCATGACGCGCAGCTCGACGTCTACCTCGTATCCAACATCAATGGTGGGGGGCTCGACGTCGATGATAACGGTTTCATCTCGCGGCTCGCTCCGGACGGTACGATTTCCGACCTGAGGTGGATCGACGGCGCGGCCGACGACGTGACTCTCCACGCACCCAAGGGCATGGGTCTCAACGGCGACACGTTGATCGTGACGGACATCGACGTGGTCAGGCTGTTCGACCGCGAATCCGGTGAGCCGATCGGCGAGTGGCCGGTAGACGGGTCGTCGTTCCTCAACGACGTCGCGGTAGCTGCCGACGGCAGCGTGTTCGTGAGCGACATGGGTGTCCGATTCAGCGAGTCCGGCCTGGAAGATACCGGATCAGCCGCAATTCACGTGTTCGGCCCGGACGGCGCGCACAGCACGCTCGACGCCGGTGACGTCACCCGGATCAACGGTCTCGCCGCACGGGACGGACGCGTCTACGGAGTCACGTACGGCACCGGAGTGATCTTCTCCGTGATTGGCGGGACGCGCGCCGATCTGCCCGAGCTGCCGGGGATGAACCTGGACGGCGTCGTTGCCCTGGATGGCGGAGAGCTGCTGGTCTCCGATTGGGATACCCAGACCGTCTACTTGCTGAGACCCAACGGGTCCGCGTCGGCGGTGGCGAAGAACGTCGAATCTCCGGCCGATATCGGCATCGATCGGGGCCGCAATCGGCTGTTGATCCCGGGCCTGTCGACCAACCAGGTGTTGCTGGCGCCGCTGCCCGGATGAGGGAGTCCGGGATCTAGCGAAACCGGGCCGGATCCAGGCCCGCCAGGGAGTCGGACCGGCCGGTGAGGATGAGGTCGGCGAGGGCCTCGCCGGTCGCGGGGCCGAATGTCAGTCCCAGCATGGCATGCCCGGTCGCGGCGAACACGCCTTCCGAACCGGGCAGCGGCCCGACGGCCGGCAGCCCGTCGGGCGTACATGGCCGCAACCCGCACCATTCCGAGGTGACGGGCGCACCGTTGATCCCACTCAGGTAGTCCGCCGCGCTGCGCGTCAGCTGCTCGAGCCGCGGCCGCCGCAGGTCGTGGTTCAGGCCCGAGAACTCGAGCGTCCCTGCGAGACGCAACCGGTCGGGCAGCGGCGTACAGAACACCGCCCGTTCGACGAGCAGACACGGGTGACCCACATCCGGGGCCGCCCCCTCCGCGCCCCCCAGATCGACGTGGTATCCCTTGGCGGGTTGGATCGGTAGCGGGCAGCCGAGCCGCCGGTAGAGGTCCGGGCTGTACGCCCCGGTGGCCAACACGACAGTCGCGGCCTCGATGCGTTCTCCAGTCGCCGTCCGCACACCGACCGCTCGCCCCTGCCGGATCAGCACCTCATCGACCTCTACTCCCACGCGAACGACAGCGCCGTGGCGTTCGGCCAGGTCCGCCACGTGTTCGACGAATCGGAACGGATCCATCGTGCGCCCCTCGTCGTGCTGGTATCCACCCAGCACCGAGTCGGTCATCGACGGCTCGAGCGCCGCCAGTTCACGAGCGTCGAGAGCGCGCGGACTGAAACCGAGCCGGCGCGCGTAGTCCGCCTCGTGGGTCGCCATCTCTCGGCCGGCGGACGTCCGAAACACCTCGACGTAGCCATCCGCCCGATAGCCAAGGCCGGGAGGCCCGTCCGCCGCGATCTCGTCGTGCAGATCCGGGCTGGGGCGCGCGAACGGCGCCATGACGTCGCGGCAGTGCTCGACGTGCGCGGCATTGCAATGACGCGCGAAAGCCCACAGCCAGCGTGCCAGCCCCGGAGTGACACGTGGCGAGATGTACAGCGGACTGAGGGGATCGATCATGGACCGAACCAGCTCGCGCCACCTTCCCGGCGCGTTGATCGGAGCGTGTCCGGGGGAGACGGTGCCCGCGTTTCCGAACGAAGCCGCGCCGCCGATCTCGTCTCTCTCGAGAACCAGCACGGGCGTGCCCCGCCGCGCGAGGGCGAACGCGCAACACACTCCGATCACACCGCCGCCCACGATGACGACAGGCGCCGATTCTCGGGCATCGTTGGGCCGAACGGGAATCATATGCGAAACCTATATCCCGGTGCGGCAATTGAGTAGAATGACGTCGGAACCACTCGAACCAGGAGCGATCGACGTGATCGATGGGGCGGTATTTGCCGAGCGGCGGGCCCGACTCGCAGAGCAGGTCGGCGACGGCCTGATTCTGCTGCCGGGCAACGAACTGAGCCCGATGAACTATGCCGAGAACTATTACGGGTTCAGGCAAGACGGATCCTTCAGATACTACTTCGGCCTGAACATTCCGGGCCTCGTGGGAACGATCGACGCGAACACTTCCGAGGCGACGTTGTTCGGCCACGAGCCGACAATCGACGACGTCATCTGGACCGGACCCCAGCCCTCGTTTCGCGACCTCGCGGCGTCCGTCGGAGTCGGCCAGACATCGCCGCCGGCGTTGCTCATCGACTACCTCGAGGCCGAAGTCGATGCAGGCCGCGATGTCCGCTATCTACCCCAATACCGCCCCGAGAATCGGTTGGGCTTCGAGAGACTGCTCGGGATTCCGGCCGGCAAGGTCGATGAGCGGGCCGATCGGGAGTTGATGGCGGCAGTGTTGGCCCAGCGACTCGTCAAATCGGAGCTGGAAATCGCGGAGATCGAGCGAGCCGTCGGCGTCAGCCGCGACATGCACCTGCTCGCCATGCGCACCGTCCGCCCCGGTTTGTGGGAGCGCGAAGTGGCCGGTCGCGTCCGCGGCGAAGCGCTGGCAGCCGGCGGGGACGTCTCGTTCCCGATCATCTTCTCTGTTCACGGAGAGGTGCTGCACAATCACACGTGGACCAACCAGATGGAGGAGGGGGATCTGGTCGTGCATGACTCGGGCGCCGTGACCGACACCGGGTACTGCAGCGATATCACTCGAACGCTTCCCGTGTCAGGCAGGTTCGACGCTCGGCAGCGATCCGTGTACGAAGCCGTGTTGGGTGCCCAGTTGGCCGCCATCGAAGCGATGAAACCGGGCGTGCCGTTCCGGGATGTCCATCTAGTGGCTGCTCGGGAGATCGCGCGCGCCCTTACCGACATCGGTTTGATGAAGGGAGATCCGGACGAGGCGGTCGCGGCCGGCGCGCACGCCCTGTTCATGCCCCATGGCCTGGGCCACATGATGGGTGTCGACGTCCACGACGGGGAAGCGATCGACGAGAACCTGGTCGGCTATGGAGACGGATTCGAGCGAAGCACGCAATTCGGTCTGTCGTCGCTGCGTCTCGCGCGGCCGCTGGCCCCGGGCTGGGTGGTGACCGTCGAACCCGGTGCCTACTTCATTCCGGAGCTCATTCAACGCTGGCGGTCTGACGGGACATGCGCGGCTTTCATCGATTACGACGAGCTGCAATCGTGGCAGGGGTTCGGAGGCATCCGGATCGAGGACGACGTCCTCGTGACGGACGACGCATACCGCGTACTCGGCCCTGCGATTCCGAAGGACCCCGACGACGTGGAGAACGTGATGGCCGAAGCTGCCGACAGGAGGCTCTAGGGATGCTGAACAGGGAAGGACTGGAGATGACGCCGACGCAACTCGCCGACAGCCTGGAAGGGGGCGAGAACATCCAGGTGCTCGACGTGCGGGCTGCGCACCGTCTCGCCGCGGGTACGGTGGAAGCGCCGAACTTCGTGAACGAGACCGGTTCGACGATCATGAGCCTGGAAGATCCGACACAGGTCGGCATCGACCCGGCGACGCGCGTTGCGGTGGTGTGCGGTCACGGTAACGCGAGCCTGAGAGTGGCGAGCTTCCTGACCGCCAAGGGCTTCAATGCCCTGTCGTTGCGTGGGGGTGTGGCAGCCTGGATGGATATGCTGCGGCAGAGGCAGTTGCCCGCCCCGGCCGGCTTCGACCGCCTGGTCCAGTTCGACCGCATCGGCAAGGGTTCGCTCGGCTATCTAATCGTTCGAGGCGACGAGGCGCTCGCCGTCGATCCGTCGCGCGACTGGCAGGCCTGGGCCGCGGCCGCGGAGGACGCGGGGGCCCGTCTGATCGGAGTCGCCGATACGCACGTCCATGCCGACTACATCAGCGGCGGACCCGCGTTGTCGGCGGCGCTTGGTGTACCGTACTACCTGCACCCGGGCGACGCCGTGTATCCCTACGACGAAACGCCCGGCGTCATCGAATTCACTCCGGTTGCTGACGGAGACGTGATCCAGGTCGGCGGATCCGCCGTCACCGTGCGCCACACGCCGGGCCATACGCTGGGCAGCGTGTGCTTCATGCTGGGGGATGAGGCCGTGCTCACCGGCGACTTCCTGTTCGTCGGGTCGATCGGACGACCGGATCTTGCCGGCCGGACCGAGGCCTGGACGGGAGACTTGTGGGCCAGCCTGAACGCGGCGCGCGATACCTGGCCACGCGGAGCCGTCATTTATCCGGCCCACTACGGCACCGATGCGGAGCGGAATCCGGACCTGTCGGTGGGGCGCACGCTCGAGGATCTGCTCGCGTCAAACCACGCGATGCAGATCACGGACGAAGCGGAATTCAGGGCCCTCGTGAATGCGGGAGTATCGACACCCCCTGAGGCCTATCGGACGATCAAGGCCATCAACGTGGGGTTGGCGGTCGTTACCGCGAAGCAGGCGGAAGTTCTGGAGGCGGGGAAGAACGAGTGCGCGCTGGGCTGAGTAGCGTGCCCACGACGAAGCAGACTGCGGCGGCGGCCAGGCCCACGGTGTAGGGTGTCGTCCAGCCGCCGGCGGGGAGCGCCCCGAGCCTGACGGCGGCGACCCCGGCGACCCCCCCGGCCATCGCGGCGAGGGCCGCCGGGGTTCCCGGCCTGCGCGTGTAGAGTCCGGCCACCACCGGGACAAACAGGCTCACCGACAGCAGCGTATAGAACACGCTGAGCGAACCGATCACCGACGGCAGGGCGATCGCCAGCGCCACCCCGAACCCGCCCCCGGCGACCGCAGCCATCCGCGCCATCCGCAGCACCTCTCGATCGGTCGCGTCCGGACGGACGAACCGTTTGTAGATATCCTCCGCCAGTGACGTGGACAGCATGAACAGGATGGCGTCCGCGGAGCTGATCTCCGCCGAAAACACGGCGGCGAGCGCCAGAGCCCCCACGGCGAGTGGAACGCCCTCTGCAAACACGACGGGCAGTGCCAGCTCCGGATTGGCGAGTCCGGGGTCCATCGCGTGAGCGATCATCCCGAACACTGGCGGGACGATGGCGAACAGCCCCAGAGCAATCGCACTGGCGATCACGCCGATGCGCACGGCGCGCACGTCTCGGCCTCCATACACCTTCTGGATCAGCCCCGGCGACACGATGAACGCAGGTGCAAGCAGAAACAGGTACATCCAGCTCGAACCACCGCCGGACATGAAACCGAAGTAGTCGGGAGCGGCGCTCGCCGCCGACTCGACGATCGCATTCCATCCGCCCACGCCCTGGAGAGCAATCGGCAGGGACAGGAGGAGGCCGGCCAGCAGGACCGTCAGTTGCACGGCGTTGATCCATGCCGAGCTGAGCAGTCCGCCCGCCGTGAAATAGGCCGTCATCACGCCACCTGCGATCAGGCAGCCGATCGGCTTCGGGATGCCGGCGACGACATCCAGAATCCAGGCAGCGGCGATCAACTGCCCTGCGAGGATCGCCAGCGTCGCGATCCACATGATGCCGGCCACGACGGCCCTCACCGAAGGGCCGTACCGCAACTCCAGGTAGTCGCCCACCGTGTACAGGCCGCGCTCCGAAGCGATCTTCCAGATGCGCGGTCCGATCCACACACCGAGGATCGCCGTTCCGATCGCTGCCGAACCGACCCACCACCAGGCTGCGAGCCCGTTCGCGTATCCGAGGCCGGCCGCCCCCACGGTGGAGCCGGCGCCGATGTTTGCCGCCAGAATGGTCGCGCACAAAAGGCCGGGACTGAGCCGCCGCCCCGCCACGAAGAAAGACGAGCTGTCGCCGACCCGTCGTCCGATCCACAGGCCCAGGAGGACGAGGCCCGCCGCGTAAACGAGCAGCAGCAGCAATGTGGGATTCAAATGACTACCGGCTGCTCAGGTCCGAGGCGGACGGGAGACCGTCGATCCCCTCGGCGGACCAGACGGCACGCAGGATCGCCTCAGCCACGACGTCGGCTGCGAGCGCACCTATGGTCAGAAGGCTGACCTCCGCCTCCAGCTCGCCGGTGGCGAGAGCGAACATCGTATCGCCGTCGGCCGGGGTGTGTGTCGGCGATACGGTGCGCGCGAGACCAGCCTGCGACATCCTGGCAACCCGCGTCGCCTCGGCCTGCGTGAGATCCGCATTCGTGGCGACGACGCCGATGACCGTGTTGCTGCCGGGCATGGCCGCCGGGGCGATTCCTTCCCGCAGAATGCTCCGGGCATCCACGAGTTCGTCACCGGCCTCGGATCGGACACCCGCGATCACTTCGCCGGTTGCCGGATCGATTACGTCGCCCACGGCGTTGACCGCCACGAGCGCCGCGATCACGAGTCCATTGGAGAGGCGGATCGATGCGGTACCGATACCACCCTTCATTGCCCGGTCCATCCCGAGGAGCTTACCCACCGTGGCGCCGGCTCCTGCCCCCACGCTACCCTCGGCTACTGGCCCGCTTGCCGACATCGCGCTCACTGCGGCCCGGTAACCGCATTCGGCGTCCGGGCGAATCGTCCAGTCGCCTACGGACAGGTCAAACAGAATCGCGCCGCTCACGATGGGAACACGCGCCTCTCCCACCTCGTAGCCGATACCCTGTTCCTCGAGATACCGCGACACGCCTCCCGCCGTTTCCAGACCGAATGCGCTCCCCCCCGAAAGGAAGACAGCATGCACGCGCTGAACCGAGTTGGCCGGGTCGAGCAGATCCGTCTCACGGG
>JARFPW010000165.1 GCA_029288095.1 Gemmatimonadota bacterium | reverse complement strand
GACGATTCCGGGCAGGAACTCGCGGAGATGGCGTTGATCCTTCCGTTCCTGCTTGTGCTCGTCCTGGGAATCGTCGAATTCGGCTCGATCTTCAGCACCTCTCATTCACTGACGTCCATCGGTCGTGAAGGTGCCAACATCGCGGCCCGCGGAGCCCCGCTGGACACCGTCAACGCCCTCATGCTGGAGAATGGGTCGGAGCTGGATCTGGGCACTCGCGGGGGGTCCATCACTTCGCACATCGTCGTAGTGGACAGCGTCCCGACGATCGACGCCCAGGCTGCCACATCTGGGTACGACGGTGAGAGTCGTCTCGGCAGAACCGGCGACCCGGCGATCGGTCTCGATCAGTTGGCTGGTGCAGAGGGTGCCAACTTCTACGTCGTAGAACTGTTCTACGATTACGGCGGCGGCGTGACACCGCTTCGGCGGTTGCTCGGCTCGTCCATCCCCGACTTGCTGTACACTCGGGCGGTGTTCTGATGATGAACATCCACTCCCGGTTCGCGAATTCGCGTGGGTCGGTTCTGGCCCTCGTGGCCATCTGCCTCGTCGTGCTGCTGGGAATCGGCGGACTCGCCCTCGACTCGGCTCGGGGCTATCTGGTGAAAGCCCGGCTGGCCCGCGCGGTAGACGCCGGGGTTTTGGCAGGAGCCAGGGCCGTCCGGCAAGGCGAAGATGTTGCCCGTCAGCGCGCGCTCGATCTGGCGCAGGTGAACGGTGCGGTGAGTTCGTCGTGGCCAAGTTCCCTGGACGTCACGTTTGGCGTCAACGCAGCTGGCGAGCAGACCGTCCGCATGGACGGGACGCAGCGTATGCCGACCCTGTTGATGCGCGTGCTCGGCATCGACTCCATGGTCGTGCGGTCCGCGGCCGTCGCCGCGGTGCCCCCGGTCGATCTGGTACTCGTGCTCGATCAGTCGGGCTCGCTTGGTGACCTCGGTGCCTTCGATGATCTGCAGGACGCCTCCAAGAGATTCGTCAGCTACTTCGACGACAGGCTGGATCAGCTGGCCCTGGTTTCCTTCCAGCTTCGCGGGACGGACCGGTTTGCGCTGAGCGGATCCTTCACGGCCGGGATTCACACCGCGATCGACGGTATGAGATCAGCCGGCGACACGAATATGGGCGAGGGCCTCCGCCTTGGGATGGTTCAGATCACCGGTCCCGCGGTGCGGCAGCGCTCGGCCAAGGTCGTCGTCTTCTTCACGGACGGCCGAGCCACCTCGTTTCGCGGGAAGATCGCGGGGCAAGACCGGATGCTGGCCGTGTCCCGGAAGACGTCTACTACGGTACGAGGGTACTTCGACGACCCGGACAGCCTTCCGACGGACCACGTCGCCCATCCGGATGGCTGTGCGGGTGTAACCATGTGCTTCGGACAGTGGACCGAACCCACGGTCCGAGCAAAGGCGCGCGACATGGGCCTCGAGGCGGCGGAGGCTCTGCGGAACGCGGGCATCCTCGTGTATTCGATCGGTCTGGGTGATCCGGGCGCCAAGGATCCGCTCGAGGTTCCGGATCTTGACTACCTGAAACTGATCGCAAACGAGGACGGTGTCGCCGACCCTCACCAGCCGCACGGAAAGTCCTACTTTGCCCCATCGGCCATGGAGTTGCAGGCGGTATTCGACCTCGTGGCCAGTGACCTGCTGGTGCGCCTGGCTCAGTAAGAATCGACTCCGTCGACGCGTTGGCCGATGCGGCGCGTCAAACAGGGAGGTAGTAATGCGATCACTTAGAGTCTTCAGCCTCGCGGTGGTGTTGGGTTTGCTCGGAATCGGCGCGTCCCCCGCACACGCCCAGGAGATCGAGGATGGTGAGGCAATAATCGCCACGGCTCTCGACTATCTCGAAGGCTGGTACGAGGGCAATGCCGAACGGATGGCCAGGGCCGTCCATGCGGATCTCGCTAAGAGAATCGCGCGTCCGCAGGCAGACGGGTGCCGCGAACTCCAGCACATGGGCAAAGAGACCCTCGTGGGATATACCGAGGCCAAGCCGGCCGCCGATGACGTGGATCTGCGGGATCGGATCCAGATTCTCGACGTGTTCGGATTCGCGGCGGTGGTGCGGGCGGATGCCGACGACTGGGTCGACTACCTCCAGTTGGCAAAGATCGACGGGAATTGGGTCATCGTGAACGTGCTGTGGGAGCTCTACCCTCACGCGTCTCCTCCGGGCGCGGACAGAGACTGTTCACCCGAGTAGCGCCGAGACGCCCACGTCCTGACGCAGGCCCAGAGAGCAGCCGGCGATGACTGACCCTCGCCCGGGCATCCTGTCCGGCATCGGCAACACGTCACTCGTGGCGTTGCGCCAGATAGTTCCCGCGAACGGGTCTCGTGTCCTGCTCAAGCTCGAGAGCGAAAACCCCACCGGCAGCATGAAAGACCGAGCTGCGCTGGCCATGATCGAGGCGGCCCAGGCGGACGGACGGCTCGGCAGAGATGGCTCTGTCGTGGAATACACGGGCGGCAGCACCGGCGTCTCTCTGGCTCTGGTCTGCGCCGTGAAGGGCTATCCGCTCCAGATCGTATCCTCGGACGCCTTCGCCCGAGAGAAGCTGGATCACATGAGAATCCTCGGGGCGTCCCTCGAGGTGCTGCCCAGCGATGACGGACGCATGACGGAGAAGCTCACCCGAGACATGGTCGAGGCGGCGCGAGTGTTCGCGAGCCGACCAGGGAGTTACTGGACCGATCAGCTGAACAACCAGGACCAGCTGGTCGCGTATCGCGAGATGGCGGAAGAAATCTGGCGACAGACGGGCGGTCGGTTGGACGCTTTCGTTCAGAGTGTCGGTACCGCGGCATCACTCCGTGGGACGGGCAGGGCGTTACGGCAGCGCGCCGAGAGTATCCGGGTTGTCGCGGTGGAGCCGGCTGAATCAGCGGTATTGTCGGGCGGCGAGACCGGCGCTCACAAGATCGATGGAATTGGGGCTGGCTTCGTAGTGCCCCTCTGGCATGATCGCGTGGCGGACCAGATCGAGAGAGTCTCCACGGACGAGGCTGCGACGATGTCCCTTCGGCTGGCCCGGGAGGAAGGCCTGTTTGGCGGAACGTCTACCGGCGCCAACGTGATCGCGGCTCTTCGGGTGGCAGAGCAGCTGGGTCCGGATTCGACGGTCGTCACGCTCATGTGCGATACCGGGATGAAGTACCTGAGCGCCGCCCGAGGATGAGGTTCGCCCCCATACGAGGGCAGACTTATGTCGCTTTACCACAGGAAGTTGCCGCGATTCGGAGGGTAGGCGCTGCGGGCTGTCCGAATGGGTGTGTCGTACGCCTGCAACGCCCGGAAAATCAACCTCTAGACGGGTACGCGGGACCCCATCCAACAGTCTCACGCCCAAATTGCTGAGACAGCGCCACAATCCCCACACTTCCGCACCGAAGCAAACCCCTCTGCGCACAACTTAAACAACTACGAAATAATCACTTAACCGCTGTAGAACCGTCTTTTGGCACGTGCCCTGCCTTGTTGCCCGGTGCCCGCGCGATCGGAGACCGAGTCGATGCAGCGTCTGCAAGCCGGAAGGCAAGAAGAATGTTAGCAGGAAGCCGAACAGCCATACAGAAACTGGGGCGCAACTCCTCAGGGCAGGGACTTGTCGAGTTCGCCATCGTTCTTCCGCTGCTAATGCTGTTGTTCTTCGGAATCTTCGAGTTCGGCAGGTTCTACTACACGAAGATGACTCTCCAACACGCCGTGCGCGAAGCGACCCGCTTCGCCGTAACGGGCAACGTGCTGACCGATCCTGATACAGGTAAGCCGATAGACCGGGCAGGTTCGATCGTACGCGTGATCCAGAAGAATACGAAGGACCTCCATGTCGATCTGGATGGCGTGTCGATTACGCCCGCAGATGGTGGCGGACCTGAAGAGATCGTCCGGGTCGCTGTCGACTTCAGATACGATCTGACATTGCCGCTGATCGACAAGTTCGTCTCTGACGGCCACGTCGACATTTCGTTTGCGACGGCCATGCGGAACGAAGCGTTCTATGACTAGGAGACGCCTGTTCGGCCTGATTCGGTCGATCGTACGCGATGAGTCCGGCCAGGAGCTGGCCGAGACTGCCATGATTCTCCCGTTCCTTCTGGTGCTGGCACTCGGCGTCGTCGAGTTCGGAACGATGTTCAGTACCAGGCACACGCTGACAAGCCTGGGACGCGAAGGCGCGAACATCGCAGCTCGCGGCACGCCATTGGATACGGTCAATGCGCTGATGCTGGAGAGCGGAGCGCAGATCTCACTTGACGCACTCGGGGGCTCCATCACGACCCACGTGGTCGTCGAAGACAGCGTTCCGATGATCCAGGCACAGGCCGCGACGCCCGCCTATCACAACCGGAGTCGCCTCGGCAGGCGAGGTCAGCCTGCCCAGGGACTCGGAAGCCTCGCGGGTGCCGAGGGCGGCAACTTCTACGTGGTCGAGCTGTTCTACGTGCGCGAACGGAAGACGCCCATCTGGTCGCTGCTCGAAGGCCTGGCCGGCGGCAACAGCCGGCGAGCGTCGATAGGGGCGCAGCCGAACAACTCAGACTATGACGACGCCACCACGGCCTACGCGCCCCAGGGCGAAGACTCAAGCACGTCTGACGACGACTCTGACCGTAGCCCCTCCGACAAGAACAAGGATGGGGCGCCGTCTGACACTCTTTACTCACGAGCCATTTTCTGAGCTGCGCTCAGAACTCATTCGGAAGAGATAGGATCATGAAGATTTCGCAAGCAATTCGATCGGACCGAGGCGCCGTTCTTGCCCTGGTAGCCGTGTCATTGGCGGTGCTGCTGGGAGTGGGAGGTCTCGCTCTTGATTCGGCCCGCGGGTACATGACGAAAGCCCGCCTGGCACGAGCGGCAGATGCAGCCGTACTCGCCGGCGCCCGGTCACTGAGACTTGGTGAAGACGTGGCCCGCCAGCGTGCGACCGAAATCGCCCTTCTGAATGGTGCACGGCTTGGACCGAACGGAAGCGACCTGGATATCACGTTTGGCGTGAATGCCGAAGGCGAGTCGACGGTGCGCGTAGATGCACATGTCGACATGCCCACGAGACTGATGCGTGTGCTGGGGGTTGATTCCATGGACGTGCGGACAGCGGCCGTCGCCGCCGTCCCGCCCGTCGACCTGATCCTGGTTCTCGACCAGTCCGGTTCACTCAAGACGGCCGACGCGTTCGACGATCTGCAGGACGCGGCCAAGCTGTTCGTCGACTACTTCGATAACGGCATCGACCAGTTGGGTCTCGTTTCGTTCAACGTGCGAGGGACGGAGCGCACGCCGCTGGCGCATAACTTCTCGGCCAGAATCAAGAACGAAATCGACCTGCTGACCTCGTTTGGCCACACAAATGTGGGCGAGGGACTGCGCCTGGCGCAGGGTCAGATTACGGGCGGGACCGTGCGACAGCGCTCAACCAAGGTCGTAGTCTTCTTCACGGATGGGCGACCCACAGCGTTCCGCGGGCCCGTCGACAGCGAGGACCGGGTTCTCGCCATCCCCCAGACGGGAGCGGACATCTACGGCTACTATGACGATCCGGATAACATTCCGACAACCCATCTGCCGCCGGCGGACGGGTGCCAGAGCGTGCCCTCATGTTTCGGGTGGAACGAGCCGCAGGCGCGTGCACACGCGCGGCAGTTGGGCCTCGACCGGGCGTCTGAGATGCGCGAAGCGGGCATCATCGTCTACTCGATCGGACTCGGAAACCCGAACCTCGCGCACCCCCTGTGGCAGCCGGATCTCGACTACCTGAGGGAGATCGCGAACGAGGGCGGCATCGCGGACGGTACACAGCCTCGCGGCAAGTCGTATTTCGCGCCGT
>JARFPW010000133.1 GCA_029288095.1 Gemmatimonadota bacterium | reverse complement strand
GTCGGCCGCCTGCAGCACGCCGAAGGCGACGATCCCGTAGACCCCGGCCACCTTGAACACGTGGCGCCGCTTCAGCTCCGCGAAGAACTCCTGGTAGGATTTCATCGAGGCGTTCGCTGAGGCGTAGCGCCGACCAGGTTGAGGTGCTCGAGGGCCTCCAGGTACGCCGGCTCGTCACGTATGGGATCGAAGATGGCGTCCCAGATCCAGGAGTTGTTCTGATTCGGGTCCTCGGATATGTCCCCGAGGAGGACGGCAGCCGCGCTGTCCGGCCGTCCGACGATCATCCACAGCGTTGGGTCCAGCCCGTCCTCCGGTACAGCGCCCAGATCGCCAGATTCCAGCCCCCGGACAATCGCATCCCTGGCCTCGAGGAGTTCCTCGTCTCCATGGTCGAACATGACGTCGTAGTTGCCCGCCTCGAGGTTGAGGAAGTACCAGACTTCGGCGGCCTGCGGAATCTGTCCCTCGGTGTCGAGGGCGATCGCCTCCGCGAGCACGTCAATCCCTTCGTCCAGCCGATCGTCAGCGGCCAGCGCGCTGGAGTACATGAGCAGTCTGATCGGTGCACGGTCGAGCGCGAGGGCTCTCTCCGCCGTGCGGACCGATTCGGCTCCCCGTCCCATGTTTCCGAGCATCTCTGAGTACTGCTGGAAGGCCTCAGGGTTGTCGGGATCGGTCTCCAGGGCTCGCAGGTACTCCGCCTCGGATTGCTCCCACTCGTGGCGATACCGATGGACACCACCGAGGGCCACTCGGGCGGAAGCGGCCGTCGGGTCCAGTTCGAGTGCACGCCGCGCCGCCTGCTCGGCCGCTCGCTGGAACGCCAGTTTGCGCGAGAGTTCTTCCTCGAACTCCTGAGGCCGTCCGCCGTCCCAGGCGTCGGGGTACCAGGTCATCAGTTCCGTGGCCTCGGCCAGTCCCGCCCAGGCCGGCGCCCACGTCGAGTCGCGCGCGATCGCCGCCTCGAACAGGCGGATTGCTTCGCTCAGGCCCTGGCCGCGCTCACGAATTCGGCCACGACCCGCTAGGTACAGATCGTAGGCGTCGAGATCGGCGGTGGGCGTGACGAGGCCTGAACGGTCGGAGATCCCCAGCGGTACCCTGAGTTGCGCCGCGATCGCCTCGGCGAGCTCGGATTGAATCGCGAACACGTCGTCGAGCGTGCGATCATAACTGTCCGACCACATGTGCGAACCGTCCGTCGCGTCGATGAGTTGTGCCGTGATCCGGATGCGATCCGCCGCTTTCCGCACGCTGCCCTCGACGATGTATCTGACTCCCAGTGAATCCCCCACGTCCCGCAGGTCTACCTGCCGCCCCTTGAAAGCAAATGCCGATGTGCGCGCCGTGACGCGCAGCTCGGACACCTTGGCCAGCACGTTGAGGATTTCCTCCGTCATTCCGTCGCTGAAGTACTCCTGGTCACCCTCCGGACTCATGTCGGCAAACGGAAGCACGGCGATCGATGGCCGGGGGTCGTCGTCGAGGTCGGTCATGGCCAGCCGAACCTCTGTCCCGGCGCTCTCCCGCGAGCCTTCAGCCAGCACGGCGCTGGCTCCGGATCGCTGCCCGGCCAGCCAGACGCCTCCCACGAGAGCCGCGAATCCGGCGAGAGCAAGCAATCCGGCCGGCCAGCGCTTCGAGGCGGGAAGTGCCACGATCTCCGCCAGCTCGCCGGCTCCCGCCAGTTCCGTGCGCCGCAGTCCGTCGGGCGTGACCTCGAGCGCCCAGGCGAGGATCAGGGCGAGCGGAAAGCCGAGTAGCGTAACCGCAGTGATGAACGGAATGAACGTGGTGGGGAGGTTCAGTCCTTCCTTGAGCAGGTCGGCCACCTGCAAAAGAACGAAGGCGGTCGCTCCATACACGGCCGCGACCTTGAAGACCTTTCGGCGCTTCAGTTCGGCGAAGAACTGCTGGTAGGACCTCAAGGCGCGACCTCAGCGGCGCCGGCGTCAATTTCGGCGAGGCGCCGCTCGGCTTCCGCGCTGTAGGGGAGTTCAAAGACGGAGAGCTGGGCAATCGTCTCGTACCACTGTCGAGCCTCATCCGCGCGTCCGAGTTCAGCGAGCAGTTCGGCCCGCACGAAGCGCTGCCGGACCTGGCTGAACAGTGGGGAGCTGGCGGTTTGCGCATACCACGTAGCGAGCTTCCCCTGCTCCAGGAGTTGCAGAGCTTCCCGAGGTTCACCCTGCAGGCGTAGCAGCTCAGCCCGCACGCCGAGCGCGAGGTCCTGGGGGAGGTACCCGTCAGTCGGCCGGGCCGGGGTCGCGTCAAGTTGCCGCGCGTAGCGCTCCGTGGCCTCTGCATCTCCCAACCTGGCGGACGCCAGGCCGAGCAGGTATGCCCGGAACAGGTCGTGCAGCCCATCATTGGCAGTGAAGAATATACTCGGGTTGTCACTCGTTTCGATCGATGCCGGATCCAACCGTTCGAGTTCCTCGCGGCTGCGCCGCAGGTCCTCGTTCGAGGTCGATGCGAACGGCAGCAGTTGCAGCAGGACCCGATACTCCAGCGCGGCACCAGGGCTCAATCGAGCCAGGTCATCGAGCCAGGACTGAGTTTCCTCGGTCTGTCCCTCCGCTGCCGCCACATGGGCCAGCGTTGCGTAGCCCAGCCAGCGGGCCTCGGGGCTGCGATTGGGTGCCGTCAACGCGCCGGCCGCGGCGCGCACGGTCGCCGGATCGCGTGCAAATATTCCGCCCGACCAGGTCGCCAGAGCGACCCCGGCGTCTCCGCTTGTCGGGAACCGATTGATGACCTCGGCGATGGCGGCGGAGTCCCCCATTCCGAGCGCGCGAACGACCGATAACTCCAGGTTGCGGCCGGCATCCGGCGCCAGGTCGATGAACCGCTGTGTAAGGGAATCGACGGCTGCGGAATCCGCTTCATAGGCCGACACCCGCGCCAGGTGGATCAGTGCGGTTGCGTGATTCGGGTCGAATTCCAGCACCCGCGTCAGGGTCTCTCGCGATTCGGTGAACGACTTCCCGGCGAGCGGGTTTGCGTGAAACAGAATCTCAGACAGGTCGAGCCAGGCCTCCATCTCGTCGGGATACGTGCCGAGGATCGACCGATACTTGGCCGCCGCCGCCGCATTGTCGCCGCGTCTGCGCGTCAGGTAGGCGTCGAGCACGCGCTGGTCGCGAGCGGACAGTCGATCGCTCAACGCGACTGCTTTCTCTGCCGCGTCGAGCGACAAACGGTTCGCGAAGTTCCACTCAGCCGCCAGACTGAGCCGATAGTAGGCCAGGGCGAACAGCGTGTCCGCTTCTGTGGCGCGACGGAAGCTCTCCACTCCCTCGCCAAACTGCCCGCGACGGAAGTGCTCCTCGCCTTCCAGAAAGGCCTTCAGAGCCGGGACGCTGTCCGTAGTTACCGTGGCGATACGCTGAACGCGGGCTTCCGGTCCCCCGCGGATGCCAGACAACAGCCGGGCAGTGAGGTCATCGACGATCCCAAAAACCTCGTCGATGCCGCCGTCGATCGTGGCCTCGGCGAGGGGAGCGTCAGCATCCGTCCGGTGCAGCGCTGCCGAGACCTGCATGCGCCCCGCCGCCTCCACGATCTCGCCTACGACGTACAGACCCGCGCCGAACACAGACGCCACATTGACCGCACTTCCGGGCTCCCCGGGAGCGTATTGCTCGCGGTCGGCGATGCGGATGATGGTTTGACTGTCCACGGTCCGCAGGTCGCCAGCTCCGTCCAGTTTGGTGCTCAGCAACCCGACCATTCCGTTGCCCAGGTACTGAACGTCGGGCCCCCCTTGCACGGCGAACGGAAGTACGGCGAGAACCTGGTCGTCGAGCGCATCGACGGTCAAAGCGCTGGCGGGGTCGAGCCGCTGGCCACTGTCCGGCGTCAGCGCCCACCAGCCCGCCCACAACAGGAGAGCCGTGCCGATTCCGGCCGCGAACCCGACCGGCCAACGTGCGCGCTTCGAGTCAGATGCGATCTCCCGGACTTCCGTGGCCGTCGCCTGCTCGGTTCGGCGGACGCCCTCAGGCGTAACCTCGAGCGCCCAGGCGAGGACGATCGCGATCGGAAAGCCGAGCATCGTGACGAGCGCAATTCCACGCGTAAGTGCATCCGGCAGGCCCATTGCGGGCACCAGAATGTCCGCCAACTGCAGTACACCGTAGCCC
>JARFPW010000112.1 GCA_029288095.1 Gemmatimonadota bacterium | reverse complement strand
TGGCCATCGGTGTCGGGAAACGGCACACCCCAGGGCACGCGGGACCGGGACGCGCTGATGTCCTCGAGTCCACCCTCCAGCAGCCTCAGGATCTCGTTCCGGCGGCTCTCCGGCTGCACGAACTCCGGGTGAGCGGCGATGTGATCCAGAAGGGGTTGAGTGTACTTCGACAGCCGGAAGAAGAAGTTCTCCTCTTCAGTCCACGAAATGTCACGCGACGGGTGTAGAGGACACTTGCCGTCCACGAGTTCGGATTCCTTCCGAAAGGCTTCGCAGCGCTCGCAGTAGTATCCCTCGTACCGATCCAGATAAATGTCGCCCGCATCCCGAATGCGCCGGACGAGTGCCTGAACCGCTTCGGCGTGCTCCGCGGTCGTGGTCCGCACGAAGTCGGTGTTCGAAAGCTCCAGACGCTGCCAGGCGGCCTGCCATTGCCCGGCGACCTCGTCGACCCAGGCGCTCGGCTCGGCACCCTGTCGTTCGGCCTCGCGCAATACGTTCTGCCCGTGCTCATCCATCCCGATTGCGAACCGCACATCGTCGCCGCGTAGCCTACGGTACCTGGCGATCACGTCGGCACCGATCTTCTCGAAGGAGTGGCCGACGTGTGGTAGGCCGTTCGCGTAGTCGATGGCCGTGGTTATGTAGAAGTTGCTCATTATGTCGAGTGTGGGAGTAGCGAGTGATCAGTCGTCGCGACGGTCGCGACGCGGCTGCCGTTGGCGGTCTCCGGCTCTGCCGCGCACGCTCCGGCCAGGACGTTCGCTTCCCGGCCGCGCAGAGGCAGCCTGCCGCCGGACGCTGTCGAGCGGTACGGTGCGGAGGTCGCCGGCCTCGTCACGCAGCGAAACCGTGTCGCGGAAGATGTCCCAGCCCACGACCTCTTCGGGGCCCTGCTCGGTGCGTACAGTCCGGCCGACCCTCGGGAACCGCTTCTTGGCCTGCAGATAGAACTCGTGCTCGTAGTGAAGGCATGACATCAAGCGGCCGCAGGCGCCGGAGATCTGTGCCGGGTTGAGCGACAGGCTCTGGTCCTTGGCCAGTTGAAGCGTGACCGGCTCCACTTTGGGCAGCCAGAGCCGGCAGCATAGCTCACGGCCACAGCGTCCGAGCCCACCGAGCCGCTTCGCCTCGTCGCGCACTCCGATCTGACGCAGCTCGATCCGTGCCTTGAACGTCCGCGCCATTTCCTTGACCAGGCTCCGGAAGTCCACGCGTTTGTCCGCCGTGAAGTAGACCGTGAGCTTGTTGCGATCCCACTGCCACTCGGCCTCGCTGACCTTCATGCGGAGACCGTGGCGTTGCACGAGCTCTCGCGTCCGACGTCGAAGTTCCGGCTCCTCGGCGTCGAGCGTCAGGCGCCGCTCCACATCTACCGGTGCCGCGCGGCGCAGGACGCGCCTGGACGGTGGAACGACCGGGCCATGGTGCGCATGATCGCACCCTCCTTCACAGGAGTGGCTTTCGGCGTCGACGGCTTTGAGGACGTACCCGATGTCCTGACCCCGGTCCGCCTCCACTACGACGTACTCGTTGTCGCGCAGAGCGGACGCGCCCCGATAGGAGTAGTAGTCCGACCGATGTCCCTGGAACCGGACCACGACGATCTGGCTCACGCGCGATGATCCGGCAGCGGGAATCGGGCGAGGAGGCCTGGCCGGCGGCCGGTTCTGCCGTCGGGGGTCAGCCACCTGCGGTCTCTTCCCAGCGGCCCATCGCGTAGTACTTCTCCCGCCGGCGCTGGACGAGCTCGTCACTGGAGAGCTCGGCGAGCTCGTCGAGGTGTCGCTCGAGGGACGCGCCAACCGCCCGCGCCGCCGACTCCGGATCGACGTGGGCGCCCCCGTTCGGTTCCGGCACGACTTCGTCCACGATTCCGAACTCCGCCAGGTCGGATGCGGTGAGCTTGAGCGCCTCGGCCGCGTCTTCCGCACGATCCCGGCTACGCCAGAGGATGGCGGCACAGCCTTCCGGTGAGATCACCGAATAGATCGCGTTCTCGAGCATCAGCACACGATCCGCCACGGCGATTCCGAGAGCGCCGCCGCTGCCGCCCTCTCCGATGATCGTGGTGACGATGGGAACCGGGAGCCCGGCCATCACGATCAGGTTACGGGCGATAGCCTCCGCCTGCCCGCGTTCCTCGGCACCGATTCCGGGATACGCACCCTGCGTGTCCACGAGGGTCACGACCGGCCGGCCAAACTTCGCCGCGAGGTTCATCAACCGCTCGGCCTTCCGGTATCCCTCGGGGTGCGGCGACCCGAAGTTGCGCTTCAGGTTCTCCTTCATACCGCGGCCCTTCTGATGGCCGATGATCATGACGCTACGGCCGGCCAGCGTGGCCCAACCGCCGACGATCGCCGGATCGTCCCGGTACTTCCGATCTCCTCGCAGTTCAATCCAGTCGGAGCAGAGGATGCGGATGTAATCGAGAGTAAACGGCCTGTCCTGGTGCCGGGCGAGCTGGACCCGCTCGTAGCGAGAAAGCGGGCCGGAATCCTCCTGCTCCGCCACCTCTCCGGACCTGGTCTCGTCGCTGGTCATGATCCTCCGATTGTCCGAGAAGCCCTGCTCAGGTACTGGGGCTACCCGCGTGTCAGGCGCACCCGGTCGCCACCGACCAGGGTCCGTAAATCGGCCAGCAGCCGCGCGCTCGGCGCCACCCGCAAGCGCGATTTCAATACGGGCGGTTCCGTGTCCGTCACCCCGTTGCTTCCGTTTCCGGACGCCGGCCGCCAGCGCAGCATGACCGGTCCAGGTCCCGGGGCCGCCTCGAGGGCTTCTCTGACGCGCGCGAACTCACCTTCGGGCACGTGTTCGCCCTGCGTGAGCTCGATGCATACGCCGATCTGCCCGGTCGCGCCCAGTTCCCTCAGCCGCGAAACCGCATCGACAAAAATGGGTGGATCCTCCTCGTCTCGCGAATTTCCGGACACAGTGCCCTCGATCAACACTGGCAGATCCTCGGCGAACAGATCCCGATTCGCGGCCCAGACGTCTCCGAATACGAGAGCGTCCGCGGTGCCGTGATAGTCCTCGAGAGTGAGCCGACACCACTCTTTCCCATTCTTGCGCGAGACGCGCACGTCCATGTTCGTGACGACAGAGGCAAGCTGCACTTTTCGATCTCGGAGCCGGCCCAGGATCGCGGTGTTCGCTTCCAGCGCCAGCAGCTCGACGAGGTCCCGGTGCCGGTCCAGCGGGTGACCGGAGATGTAGAATCCGAGTACGGCCTTCTCCTCCTTGAGGCGCTCCTGCTCCGTCCATGGCTCGACCGTCGGAAGGCGAGGAGTCGGGCGCTGCACGTTAGTCGCGGCGCCGAACAGGGACTCCTGACCGGTCCGCTGTTCGCGCTGTCTCGCTCCCGCCTCCGACAACGCCGATTCGAGGCCGGCGGACAGAGCCGCTCGTTCTCCGAACGCATCCAGCGCGCCCGCCGCGATCATGCACTCCAGGACACGCTTGTTGTTCAGCCGGAGGTCGATGCGTTCGCAGAAGTCGAACA
>JARFPW010000111.1 GCA_029288095.1 Gemmatimonadota bacterium | reverse complement strand
GGATCCCGCCACGATCGAAGGTACTATGGGAGCCGGCACGTATCCGTTCGACGGAGAGCGGCTGGCGGACTTCGGAATTCCGCCGGATGCGGGTGCGGGCGTGGCGGCCGGGCTGGCCGGAACGTTCGACATGTCGATCAGCGACCCGGCGGTCATCGGTCAGCGTATACGCCGATTCCCGACCGGTCGGTATCAGCCGGGCGGAAACCGGTGGTTCGACGGGACGGTGGAGGTGACACCGCATCCGACCACGTTCATTCGGGCCGGTCACATCGACGGCATCGACAGCGTGTGGGCGCCGATCCATCACACGGAGCGTTCGTCCTCCGACCTGACCACGTATCCGGCCTCCGGCCAGATGCAGTGCTTCGGGTACACGATGGCCATTTTGGCGCGCTCGGCCGACTTCCAGGTTACCTGGGGGGCGGGCGGCACGGTCACGGTGCGTGACGTCACGCACAACGTTCCCGTGGACTTCAAGCCGACGCCGCAGATGAGCTACGGCTTCATGAACACGGATGGGAACGGAAACGGGGTGATCGACTGGCACGACTTCGATTTCCTCGACGTGATCCAGCAGGCTACGAACATCACGAACACGTTCTGTGAGGGTGCGCCGGGGGCGACCACGGCGCTCGAGCAGACGGCGACGATCCAGCCCGTATCGCTGGAAGGATTGAATCCGTCCGCGGGTCCGCTGCCGACGACCGGCAACGGATTCGGGCTGTATATCAACGGTGAGCGGTACATCTTCCTCACGGACGCCCTGCCGGCCGAGGGCACCGTGTGGACGTACCGCACGTACAACGGGCGGATTCGGGCCACCCCGGGTCTGTCGGACGCTCCGAGCGGCTACGAACTCCGCGGGGGCTCAGGCTCGAACCGGTCGCCGGCGATCCCGAACATGGTGTTCACGCTGGACGTAGTGGAGGCAGGAGTCACGCAGGTCGCGGACTTCGACCTCAGCGAAGTGCACACGGTGCCGGATCCGTATCTGTCGACGAGCCAGTACGACCTGTCACCGACCAGCAAGAACATCAGCTTCGTGAACCTCCCACCGGAGGCCACGATCCGGATCTACACCCTCACGGGTGTGCTGGTGGACATCATCGATCATAGCGATCCCACGGGCGGAGGAAGGGCCCAGTGGGGTCTGAGGAATCGCAACAACCAGTTCATTGCGAGCGGCGTCTACTTCTTCCACGTAGTCACGCCGGACAAGGATGAGTACGTGGGCAAGTTCACCGTCGTGAACTTCGCCGGCCAGAACTGACGCAAAAGTGGCTCCCGGGGCGTTCGCGCCCCGGGAGATTGACCAGCTCCCTCAGGAGGTTTACATGCGGCGAGTCATTCTAGCGACCACCGCCTTCCTCGTGATGGTCGCCCTGCCCGATCAGGCGTGGAGTCAGGATGTTCCGGATGTCACGGATCCTGACAATCCGCTCCAGATCGCCGGCGACAACACGTCGTTTGGTGGGGTGTCGGCTGAGTTTCTCGAGTTCGGCGCAGGTGCCCGCGGTATGGCGCTCGGAGGCGCCTTCAGCACGATCGCGGACGACGTGAGCTCTCTACACTACAACCCCGCGGGCCTGACGTTCATGGATGGCCCCGAGGTGGCGCTCACGATCATGCCGTACTTTGCCGACACGAATTATTTCTGGACCGGGATCGCGTTTCCGTTCGCGGACGGAGACTTCGGTCTCGGCTTCTTCCTGGGCCGCTTCGGCTTCGGGGACCAGCCCGTCACCACAGAAGCGGACCCCGAGGGCAACTCGGGGCTCACGTACGGGGTCAACGAGGTAGTCGGAGGACTGTCCTTCGCACACGCCTTCATCGATCGGTTCTCGGCCGGTGTGTCGTTGAAGTTCATCAACGACGACCTGGCTACGGGCTCCCTCGGTGGAGCCTCGGCGAGCACGTTCGCGTTCGACTTCGGCGTCAATTTTCACAGCGAGCTGGGGAACCGGCCGATCTTCCTGTCCTTCGTGGTTCAGAACCTGGGCGGGAGTCTCGGTCACTCGGGGAACGCCCTTCGGTTCACGGACGTGAACGGAAGCACGGCGGATCCCAGTGTTCCGGATCAGCGGGTCGACCCGGCCGCAGCGAAGACGGCAACGGATGCTTTCCCGCTGCCGCGACTGTTCAGAGTCGGACTCGACTATGACGTCGTGTCCAACGAGAACAACCGCTGGTCGCTCATGGGCGAGTTCGTGGAGCCGAACAACACGGGCGCGTTCTTCGGGTTCGGGACGGAGTATGCGTATGGCTCGCTGTCATCGCCTGTCGGCGTGGCCGTGCGAGGCTCGTATACCACGCAGCCCGACAACCAGTATGACGAGGGCGTGATCACCGCGGATGGCAAGGGCTCGGACGGCCTCGCTCTCGGCGGAGGCCTCTACTATCGGTTCGCCGAACGCTACCGCCTCCAGTTCGACTACACGTGGCGGAGCCTCGGAGTGCTCGGAAGCGCTGACGTGTTCAGCGTCACGCTCGGGTTCGACTGATCCTGATCGGGAGAGGCGATTTGTCCGTTACTCGGCCACGGGTGATGTCCGGCCGCGCGGTGCTGCCGCTATTGCTCACCCTCGTTCTGTGGGGCGGGGGTGTGGCGACGGCCGTGCAGGCGGATGCGGATGCGTCCATCGAGGCGCGCCTGCTGCGGACGTGGACGGCCGAGAACGTGACGATCGTCGATGGACTGGCCAACGTGCCGCTGGGCATGCTGGCCGGCAGCGTGGAGGGTACGTACCGGTTTGAGCTCACCGTCTTCGATGCGTCGGAAAGCCCGCTCTTCAGGGACAGCTGGGAGCGGGAGGTCAGCGACCAGGCGGCCGCGTACGTTGCGGCGGACGGGTCCTACCTGGGCGAGTACTTCCGTTTCGGAGTACGTCCCGGCGAATACGAGGTCGAGCTCGCAGCGTATCCGATCGACGCTCCGGACCTGGGCACGCGGGTCCGCCTGCCGCTTGTCGGCTTCGCGGACCGTCCCCCGGCGTCGGATCTCTTCCTGGCTGGAATGGTGGAGCCGATTGCCGAGGGAGGTGGAGGAGGGAACTGGTCAATCACGCATGGAGGCTTCGGCATCGGGGCGGCGCCCAGAACGGTCGTCATGCCCGATGATCCGAGTCTCTATTACTACCTCGAGCTGTACTCCAGCGATGCCGAGAGTGGACCGGCGCGGATTACCGCGGAGGTCCTCGACACGGGGGGGCGTAGTGTGTATCAGACGCCGCCCACGTCGGTCGATGTGCCGGATCAAGGCGTACCCTTCACCGGCTCGCTCAGTCTGGAGGGTCTTCCCCCGGGCGAGTACGAGCTGGCCCTGTCGGTCGAGATGGACGGTGCGACGTCCAGCCGACGGACCGCGGAGTTCTGGATGCTGGATCGACAGACCACTGCGGTCGCGACAGGGAGCGACGCAAGCTACGAGACGGAGTACTTTCAATCACTGTCTGACCAGGAGCTCGAAGCGACGTTCGGAGGGGTGGCGGTGCTCGTGACAGAGTCGGAGCGGCAAGTGTACGAGCTGCTTCCGCCTGATGCGAAGCGGCGGTACCTGGCAGAGTTCTTCCGGGCGCTCGACGCGGAGCCGGCGCAACCCGGCAACACGTTCCTCGAGGAGTATCTGGAGCGCCTCGGGATCATCAGGGCCCGCTACGACCAGACCGTCGGAACGGAGGAGAGGGCTCCCTGGATGACGGATCGTGGGAAGCTCTATCTGAGGTTGGGAGAGCCCCAGGATCGGATCGTCAACTACAGCCCCTCCGATGTCGGATCGCCGGCCGGTGTGTTGGGTTCCGGCGGTTTTGGCGGGGAGGCTCCGTACGAGATCTGGCAATACCATAATACCGGCTTCGTGTACCTGTTCATTGCGGACAATCGATTCGGCGCCTGGCGTCTGATCTACACGACGGACACGCAGATGACATCGCTGGCGGACTGGGCATCGCGAGTAGGCCCGGAGGCATTGCGGGATCTGCGGACCAACTTTGGAATTCAACCCCGGTGAATCCGGTAATCGTGAGCATCGTTCGGCGGGTAGCCGCCCAGCGACGAAACACTGACAGAGAGGCAATCATGAGACCTGGCTTGGTGCGAAATGTTGGGCTTGGCATCAGCGCGGTGGCTCTCGTCTGGCTTGCGGCGTGCGACGACAATCCCCTTTCCTTCGATGTGAAGGAAGGCACGGGGATCTTTGTCAATCCGTCGGAAATGGTCGTCCCGGCGGGTCGAACCGGCAAGCTCGAGAGCCGCACCGTGAACCCCGCGAACCAGTCGACGTTCCAGCAAGTTGCCTGGGCGATCGACCCGACGTGTGGTAGCGGGGCGATCACCGTGACGGACGACCCCGACGAGGCGGAACTCATCGAGGCGGGCATTAAGCCGCCGGGTGCGTTCGCCGTTACGGGTGGCTCGACGCTCGGCCAGACGTGCGTCGTCCTGACGTCGGGCAGTCTGACGACGCAGGTCGACGTCACGGTAATTGCCGAGGCGATCACGATCATCTCGGCGCCCGACACGTTAAGAGCCGGAGAGACTGGAACGGTCGTCGCCGGCCTGGTCGACGCCAGCGGTAGTGCGGTGAGTCCGTACGATCCGGCGGACGCTGGCTGGACGTCCGAAGCCTCGGATGTGGCGGACTTCACGGACGACGTGGGCAACTTTGCCACGGCTACGTCCGGAACGGCCGTGCTGACCGTGACGTGGATCGGGCAGGAGGCAAACGGCACGAACGTGGACGGCGTGGTGCTGGAGGATGACCACGTCCTGACGGTCGTGGCGGACGTGCCGGCGTCGGCGGCGTTCGAGGGAAGCATTCCGGCGCTCGAGATCGGTAGCGAGGAAACGCTGGAAATCGTCGTCCTCGATGCGCTCGGGAACCAGAACACGAATGAGACCGAGATAACGGGCGTCACGGTCACGTCTTCGGACGAACTCGTCGCTACGGCGACCGGCGAGATCGTGCTCGGCTCGGCCAACGTCTTCGTGACGGTTACCGGCGTTGGTCCAGGAACGGCGGACATCAGCGGCCTGGTGCAGGTATCGACGGGAGCGCCGATACCGTTCGGTCCGGAGACGGCCACCGTGATCGCGCCTTCGATCACGAGCCTGAGCGCGGCCAGTGGCGGTTTTGCGGAGACGGTCACGATCACGGGCGTCGGCTTCACGGCCGAGGGCTTCAGCACGCTCGTGTACGCGGATGGCGAGCAGCTGTG
>JARFPW010000075.1 GCA_029288095.1 Gemmatimonadota bacterium | reverse complement strand
CGCCACGGTAGCGCAGCTGTTCGGCGCCTACTCGGTGGGGGACGCGATCGTCGCCCTGGACGACTACGAGCTCGACCCGGCGGCCCGGGCCGAGGAACAGGAAATCGGCATCACCGGCAGCGTCGTGGGATTCGAGATTCCCCAGGTCCTGCTGGGGCCGGGTGAGATGGTCTTTCTCGACCTCGGCCTGGCGGACGATGTCCGCCTGGGTGACGAGTTCGGCGTGTTCGCGCGCGACGAGCGCGAGGCGATCAGCACTGAAATCCCGGACGCGCTGATCGTGGTGCGGGTGGTTCACCTGACGCAGAAAACATCGACGGCCCGGGTGACCGAGGTCCGAGATCCCGGTACCCGTCCCGGCGACCCCGTGCGCCTGGTAAGCCGCATGCCGTAGGCCGGCATCCGACGAGGTTCCACTACGCTCTTCCTACATCATCCCAGAGGATCATGACCGAATCGTCTCGCACCGTTCTGGTGACCGGCGGCGCCGGGTTCATCGGATCGCACGTATGCCAGGCCTACCGCGATGCCGGGTGGCGGGTAATCGCGCTGGACAACCTGAGTTCCGGCAAGATCGACAACGTGCCGGACGATGTCGAGTTCATCGAGATGGACATCCGCTCGGACGAACTGTCCGGGCTCATGCAGGAGCGCCGGCCGGCGCTCGTGAACCACCATGCGGCCCAGATCGACGTGCGGTTGTCGGTGGCCGATCCGCGTCTCGACGCGTCGATCAACGTGGACGGCTGGCTGAACGTGCTCGAGTCGGCGCGCGGGGCGGATGTCAGGCGCGTCGTGTTCGTGTCGTCCGGGGGCGTGGTGTACGGCGAACCGGAGCAGGTGCCTACTCGGGAGACGGCTCCCAAGGCTCCAATCTCGCCCTACGGGGTGAGTAAACTCACGGGCGAGCATTACCTGTTCTACTTCCGGAAGGTGCACGGACTCGAGGGGGTCGCTCTGCGCTACTCGAACGTCTACGGACCGCGCCAGGATCCGCATGGCGAGGCCGGCGTAATCGCCCTGTTCAGCCGCCGACTCATCGAAGGTCGCAACCTGACGATCTTCGGCGACGGGGAACAGACACGCGACTACGTGTATGTCGGAGATGTCGCGGCGGCCAACCTGGCCGTCTCGGAGGTGCCGCTTCCGGATCCTGAGTCAATCGACGACGTGGCTTTCAACGTCGCGACGGGTGTCGAGGCTTCGGTGCGGCGACTTGCCGAGACGATGCTGGAAGTGTCGGGCGGGCACGTCGACGTCGAGTTCGCACCGGCGCGACCGGGAGAGCTTCTCCGGAGTGCGCTGGATACGGCACGCCTGCGGGATGCCGGCTGGGCGCCGGAGATCGATCTCGCCGAAGGTTTGCGCCGGACCTACGAATACATCGCCGAACACGTGTAAGGAATACAGGATGACCGGTTCGCCCCTGGCGTTCCTACTGCTGGCCCAGGACACTATCGCTTCCGATCCGTGGGATCTCATCCTCTTTGCGACTCCCATCACGAAGATCATCCTGATCGTCCTGGCGGCGTTTTCGCTCCTCTCCTGGGTGCTGATCTTCTGGAAGTGGAAGGACTTCCGGCAGGTGGGCGAGGACGGCAACGAGTTTGTGGCGGGCATCGAGGATGCCGACGGACTGGGCGGCATCTACCAGGCGCTGACGCGGCTGCGGGCGTCCCCTTACACCCGGGTGTTTCGGCGAGGCGTCAACTTCTTCACCGAGCTCCGGCCGACCGCGCTGCGCGACGAGCCCGGCAGCGCGCCAGGCCTAACCCCCGCACAGCTCGAGGCCCTCCAGCTCGTCCTCGAAAAGGAACTCTCCGAAGAACGCGACGAGTTGGCGCACGGACTCCACTGGCTGGCGATCATCGGATCGGTGAGCCCTCTGATGGGACTCATGGGAACGGTGCTGGGCGTGATGAACTCGTTCATCGGGATCACCGCGCAGGGTACGGCCAACATCGCGGCCGTCGCTCCGGGAATCGCCGAAGCGCTCGTCACGACGGTCGCCGGCCTCGCCGTCGCCATCCCGGCCGTGATCGCCTACAACCACTACGCGGGCAAGCTCTCTCTGTTCACGGGTGAACTGGAAGGCTTCGCGGCGGAGTTCATCGGCACGCTGGCCCGGGAAGGTCGGGTCTGATGCGACGCCGCAATCGTGACGTGGGCATCGGCGCCTTGCCGGTTCGCGCCGAAATCAACGTGACCAGCCTGGTCGACGTCGCGTTCACCCTGCTGGTGATCTTCATGATCACTGCGCCGATCCTCCAGGGCGGGGTGGAGGTCACCGTACCCCGGGCCCCGTCCGCGCCGCTGCAGGTGTCCGAAGGCGTCGTGGTCACGGTGGACCGGGACGGGCGGATCTTCGTGGATGACGCGGAGGTGTCGCGCGACGAGTTCGCCGCGGCGATCGGGCCGATCGTGGAACGAAGCGCTGGTCAGACCGTGTATGTGAAGGGCGACACGGATGTCCCGTATGGTGCCGTGCTATGGCTCATCGGCACGCTGAAGGAGGCGGAGATCGAAGCTGTCAGCCTAATTGCCGAACCCGAACCACGGCGCCGGAACTGAGCCCCGGAATGCACGGACGTCACGATCTCGAACGGAAAGTGCCCCCTGCGGCAGTGTGGGGCTCGATCGGCCTGCACGGCGTCATGCTCGCCGTGTTCGTGTGGTTGTCGGTGACATCGGCGCCTCCGCTCACCGCCCAGACGTACCAGGTCCGCCTGATCGCGGCGGCCGATTTGCAGGCGCCCCTGCGGGAAACGCCGGCTCCCCCGCGGCAGGCCGAGGAGGAGAACCGCCCGCCGCCGCCCCAGCCGACCGAGGACCCGGTTCCTGAGACGGAGCTTCCGTCGATCGTTGAGGAGGTCCCGCAGGTGGAAGAGCCAGTCGTCGAGCCCGCCCGCGCGGACGAGGTGGGAGACGCGTCCCTCAACGTGCAGACGGACGGGGCGCGGTTCGTGGATCCCGCGTACGCCAACAACATCGTGGATCAGATCAACCGCTACTGGCGTCCGCCTGACACATCCCGCCCTCTGCAGGCGGAGATCATCTTCGTCATCGATCGCTCCGGCGAGGTCAGCGGTGTCGAATGGCTGCGTCGTTCCGGGGACGCGACGTTCGATCTCGAAGCGAGAGGGGCCATCGAAGCGGCCGCGCGTGCAGACGCCTTCGGACCGCTGCCCGAGGCGTTTCCGTTCGATCAACTGCAGGTGAGTTTCTACTTCGATCCGAGTTCCCGTTGACCCAGAGGATTCCCGTTAGATGATACGCACCGTTCGCAGGTCACTGTCGATCGCCGGCTCCGCGTTGCTGATGGCTGCGGCGCTGGCCTCCGCGCAGGACCGGGGCGACGTCCGTCTCGGCATCACGTACACGCCGGGCTACCAGCCGGGGCTCGTCGTGACGGCGGTCGGCGCCGAGCCGGCCGTGGCGGACGCGGCGGAGGCGGCCGAGGCCATCCTGCGCACCGACATGGCTTATGCCGATCGGTTCGAGATCATTCCCGCTCCGGACTCGCTCGCCGGCAGCGGCACCATCAACTACCCGCTGTGGAACCAGCTCGGAGCCGTATGGCTCGTGTCGTCGGAGATGACGGGGACGCCGACGGGTCCCGTGTGGCGGGTGAGCCTGCACGACGTCGTGTTCGGCGAACTGAAACAGGTCCAGGACTTCTTCCTGCCCGCCCCCGGTGACCGCGACTTTCGCATGTCGGTGCACCGCGTATCGGACCAGATCGTCCGGTGGGCGACGGGTGATCCGGGGATTGCGGCGACGCGGATCGTGTTTCGGCGCAAGACGGGCGACGGGACGTCCGACATCTTTGCGATCGACTACGACGGGGAGAACCTGACCCGGCTGACCTCCGACAACTCGATCGTGTATTCGCCGGCCCTGTCGCCGGATGGAGGATATCTGCTCTACGTGTCGTACGTGGACGGCAGTCCCAAGGTCTACGAACGGCACCTCGGCTCGGGCCGGTCGAGCCTCGTGTCCGGCGTGCGCGGCCTCAACGTGACGCCGATCTACTCACCCGATGGGGCGAAGATCGTGCTCGCGCACACGGCAGGAGATCACACCGAGCTGTTTGAGTACGGCCGGGGGCCACTGTGCTGCGAAAGGCGTCTGACGTTCACCAACGCGGGCGAGACGCTGAACGCGGCGTTCTCACCGGGCGGCGACCGGCTTGCGATCACTTCGTCCCCGCTCGGCAACCCCCAGATCTACGTCATGCCGGCGGCCGGCGGGGCGCCCCAGCTGATCAGCCGGTACGTGTTCGGCGAACGTGGTTACGCGACGTCGCCGGACTGGTCTCCGCGGGGCGACCGGATCGCCTACCAGGCGTGGGTGGAAAACACGTTCCAGGTCGTCACGGTCAATCCGGACGGAGGCGATCGGCGTGTCATGACCTCCTCGGGCAGCAACGAGGATCCGTCCTGGGCGCCGGACGGACGGCACCTCGTGTTTTCCTCCGCCGGACAAAGAGGGAATTCGCTGCTCATCCTGGATACGGTCAGCGGACAGGTTCGGACACTCACTTCGGGGCGGGTGGACCAGCTGGCGGACTGGTCGGGTTCGCTGCCCTGACACCAGCCGTCAGGCCAGCCGGGACGCGGCTAAATCGTCTTGGCAGACGGTTGGGGGTACGCTACAATGCACACGGTTTCCGGTGGCCGCCGAGCGGCGTACCGGGCGCCCGAAGTTGACGTCATCGATTCGACACAGCACTGACTCGAAGGAGTAGAAGATGCGCCGCAACGCAAGTATCGCAGCCCTGCTCATCCTCATTGGCGCAGGCGCCGTGGCCTGCGGTGGTTCACCGCCGCCGCCCCCACCACCGCCGGTCGTTGAAGATACTCCGGCCCCCGATCCCGACAGCATTGCGGCGGCCCTCGCGGCCGAGCGTGAAGCGGCTGCGATGCAGCTGTGCGAGCAGGCGGCGGAAGCCGTCGCCGCTGGTGACGTGAACCGGGCGCGCAGCCTCGTCCAGGAGATCAATCGCGACTATGCGGGCACGGAGTGCGCGAGCATGGTTGCCGGAATCACCGCCAAGATCGACGCGATCGTGGTGCTCCGGGAGCGGGTGAACTTCGAGTTCGATCGGTCACGCATTACCGACGAAGCCGCGGCGATTCTCCAGCGCAAGGCCGACGTGCTGCGGGAGCACCCCGATCTACGGATATCGATCGAAGGGCACTGCGATGAGCGCGGGTCGCTCGAATACAACATGGCGCTCGGTCAGCGTCGCGCTCAGTCGACGCTTCAGTATCTAACGGGTCTCGGGATTTCCGGGGACATGTTCACGACGGTCAGTTACGGTGAAGAGCGTCCGGTCGCGCAGGGTGCCAACGAAGGTGCGTGGGCGCAGAACCGGCGCGCGGAATTCGTCATCGGAAACGTGGACGCGCTTTGACGGTCTCTCGTAGCTGCGCGGTACTCGTCGCCCTGCTATCGGTGGGGTGCGCGACGAAGAGCGATGTCGTCGACCTGCGGACCGAGATCACGGTCCAGATGGAAGAGGACCGGGCTCAGCGCGATTCGCTGATCGCCGAAATCCAGGGTCTGCGCTCGGTGCTGCTGGACAGCCTCAACGTCCAGCAGCGCCGGGACATCACGGGCCGGGTGGATC
>JARFPW010000063.1 GCA_029288095.1 Gemmatimonadota bacterium | reverse complement strand
GCGAACGGCGTGATGTTCGAGAAGCAGTGCTTCAATCGTGGCATGGCGTTCAACGACCGGGCCGCGGACATCGTGTTCACGTGGTCGGGCGGAACGGTCACGGCACGTGACGTGGTCCACAACGTACCGGTGGTGTTCTCGCCGCGTGCGGGTCCGGGAGTGTTCGGATTCATCACGGACGCCAACGGCAACGGCACGCTCGATTGGCACGACTTCAACTATAACGATGGCGCTCTGGAGATTCTCCGCCAGGTGGACGGCGGTAACTGCAACATCTACGGTGGCGCGCGCTTCGATGCGGGCCTGACGGCGACGCCGATCAGCATGTCGTCGACGCCGACGATTCTGCCGACCAGCACGGAGATGGATCTGGTCGTGGATCTCGAGAACGGCGCCGCGATGCCGGTGACCGGTACAGGCTTCGGCATGTACGTGAACGGCCACCGGTTCCTCTTCGAGGCTGCCAGCGTGCCTGCTGACGGCACCGAGTGGACACTGCGTTCGTTCTACGGCAACCTCGCCGTGACGACCGGTGGCGATGACCCGAGCGGTTACGCATTGACGCAGGATGCAGGTGGCGGTTGGGCGGGTGAAGGCTTCGCCGTCCGGCGCCCGATGCTGATCCCGGGTCTGACGTTCAACTGGAACGTGGCCAACGCCACAGCGGCTTCGGGGCCGGTGGACCTGACAAGGGTGCACACCGTGCCTGATCCGTATCTCGGGACGAGTCTCTACGATCTGTCCCCGACATCGAAGCAGCTGATGTTCGTGAACCTGCCGCCCGAGGCGACGATCAGGATTTTCTCCCTGACCGGAGTGCTGGTGGACGTGGTGATTCACGACGACATCACGGCAGGAGGTCGCGTTGTCTGGGATGTGCGAAATCGTAACAACCAATTCGTGGCGAGTGGCGTGTACTTCTTCCACGTGGTCACGCCGGAAGGCGATGAGCATGTTGGAAAGTTCACGATCATCAACCAGGCGGGTAGTAACTAATTGACGCCGTAGCGAGCACCGGTGGGGGCGAGTGCCCCCACCGGAATCGACCAGCTCCTCAGGAGGATTTCATGCGGTTACTCAGCAGAATGGCGATCGCGTTTACCGCGACGATTGCCCTGCCGGGATTGCTCTGGGCGCAGGACAACCCAGTGCAGATTGAGGCTGACAACACGTCGTTTGGCGGCGTGTCGGCAGAGTTCCTGCAGTTCGGTGCCGGTGCACGAGGCATGGCGCTCGGCGGCGGGTTTTCGACGATTGCCGACGATGTCAGTGCTCTTCATTACAACCCGGCCGGAATTACGTTCATGGACGGTCCGGAGGCGCATCTTACGGTGATGCCGTATTTCGCCGACACGGACTACTACTGGACCGGTCTGGCCTTCCCGTTTGGCGACGGAGACTTTGGATTCGGTGTGTCTCTCGCTCACTTCGGGTTTTCGGACCAGCCGATCTTCACCGAGGCCGACGAGCAGGGTGACTCCGGGGAGTTCTACGGCGTCAGCGAGTCGGTCGCGGCTTTGACGATCGCGCATGCGTTCATCGATCGATTCTCAGCCGGCTTCTCGGTCAAGTTCATCACGGATGACCTTGCAACGGGAGCGCTGGCGGGAGCTTCGGCTTCGACCGTGGCGTTCGATTTCGGTGTGAACTTCCACTCCGAACTCGGCGACAAGCCGATTGCACTGTCGTTCGTGGTGCAGAATCTGGGTGGTAACCTGCGGCATGCAGGCGATGCGCTGCGCTTCCGGGATTTCGACGGAAGCACCAACGATCCGTCGTTGCCTGATCAGCGCGTTGACCCGGTGTTTGCGGAGATCGTCACGGACGGCTTTCCGCTGCCCAGATTGTTCCGGGCCGGCTTGAGCTATGACATCATCTCAGGCGACAACACGCGGCTTTCACTGCTCAGCGAGTTCGTCGAGTCGAACAACACCAACCCTGCTTTCGGGTTCGGTGGGGAGTTCGAGTGGATGAGTGACGTGAGCCCGATTGGCGCAGCTCTTCGCGGTTCGTACTCGACGCAGCCCGACAATACTGACGACCTGGGCGGCCTGTCGTGCAACTGCTCCGACAACCTGGATGGACTGGGTGTCGGTGGAGGTATCTTCTACCGCATCGCGGACCAGTACCGCGTCAAGTTTGACTACGCCTTCCGGCACTTTGGTACGCTGGGCAGCGTGGATGTCTTCAGCGTGACGTTCGGCTGGGACTAAGAGCGCGGAGGACGAGGAGTTGAACCGGTCGATGCTCGGCAACGTGGTCACCAGGCTGGCGCTCATGGCGCTGGTCTGGTGGTCCGTCGCGCCGGGCGCAGTCGCGCAGGAAGTGTCCGAACCAGAGTTCGAGACCGCCCTGCTGCGCACCTGGACGGATGGCGATCTGACGATCGTCGACGGCCTGGCCCACGTGCCCCTGTCCATAATGGCGGGAGGTACGACGGGCACTTACCGGTTCGAGTTGGTCGTGTTCGATGCAGATGACACGCAACTCTACAGAGACAGTTGGGAGAGGTCCCTGAGTAACCGGGCTGCCGCTTATGCGGAAACCGGCACCTCCACCTTGCTCGAACCATTCCGGTTCGGCGTGATGTCGGGAGCGTACGAAGTCGAACTTCGTGCGTATCCGACGGATGCCCCGGATTTGGGTGTCAAGGTGCGCTTGCCCATCGAAGGCTATGCGGAGAGACCCGTGGCTTCGGACTTGTTCCTGGCTCACCGGGTGGAACCGTTGGATGAAGAAGCAGGCGGGAGCTGGTCGATCACTCACGGAGGCTTCGGGATCGCAGCAGTCGCGCGAACCTCGGTTCTGCCTCAGGAACCTCGACTGTCCTACTATCTCGAGTTGTATGGTGGTGATGAAGTGACAACTGCTGCCATCACAGCAGCCGTTATTGATGAGGCCGGCTCGGAAGTATATCGGACGCCGGCGAGCAACATAGAAATACCGATCGGTGGAATCCCGTTTGCCGGGAGCCTGGCGCTGGCAGGTTTGCCGCCTGGCGATTATTCCCTGCAGTTACAGATCGCGGGTGGCGAGTCGGATGTGAGCCCTGCGGCTCCCTTCCGCATGCTGGAGCCGTCTGCGGTTCCGATGGGTGAACCCGAGTCGTATGAATCGGAGTACTTCGCTTCACTGTCGGACGATGAACTGCTCGACACCTTCGGAGGTGTCGGCTATCTCGTTACCGAGGGCGAGCGGCAGGTGTTCGAGTCGCTCCCGTCCGATGCGAAGCGTCGCTACCTGACACAGTTCTTCATCAACCAGGACACCGATTTCAGCCCCAGGGTCAATTCGTTCCTGGATGAGTATCTGGATCGGCTCGGCCGTGTCCGGATGCAGTACGGGGAGTTGGTGGGTACGGGAGAGCGGCCGCCGTGGTTGACACAGGCTGGTCGGATTTACATGCGGTTCGGGGAACCGGACGAGCGTCTGATCAATCACATGCCGTCCGGCTCCGACACTCGATCGGTCGGGGGGATCAGCGGCCTGCAAGGCGAGGCGCCCTACGAAATCTGGTCATACCACTCGACTGGGTTCCTGTATCTGTTCGTTCAGGAGAACCAGTTCGATGTGTGGAGGATGATTTTCACGACGGATCCCAACATGCAGTCCTTGGCCGATTGGCGAGGTCGTATCGGCCTTGAGGCAACCCGGGATCTGTCAACCAAATTCGGCATTCAGCCTCGGTTCTAGACCCCGGGGCGAACTACCGGCGCACGTACGCGGAACGGCGTCACTTTGAGAGAGAGGTTACCATGAGAGTTGGCTTGGTACGTAATGTCGGGCTCAGCGCGGTTGCGCTCCTGGCGCTTGGGCTGGCCGGATGTGACGACAATCCGCTCGATGTTGTTGACGGCTCGGCGGTTGCGATCACGGCTAACCCATCGTCCATGATCGTTCCCGTAGGAGTGACGACACTCCTGCAGAGCCGGACGATCGATCAGGGGAGCCGTCCGACGTTTGATGATGTGACGGCCGCGCTCGATGCCACGTGTGGACCTGCGACCGCCATTATTGCCGTGGCGGCCTCGTACGAGCCCGACGTGCAGCCCCCGGGCGTGTTCGACGTCACAGGTGGCAGCACGGTCGGTACGACCTGCATCACGCTGAGCGGTGGCGGGGTGACGGCGTCTGTCGACGTAACGGTCGTGGGTGATGATCTCGTGATCGTCGGCGATCCGGGGACCATCCCGGTGTTCAGCACATTCCAGTTCGACGCCACGGGCTTCGGTGACGGCTCACCGGTTTCCGGTCTTGACCCTGCGGACGTCACCTGGAGTTCCGACAACGCCACGGTTCTGTCGATCGACAACGATGGGCTCGCGACGGCTAACGCCGCGGGAACCGCCGTGGTCACGGCGACCTGGACCGTTGCTGGCGTGGTCGTCTCCTCGTCGAACGCGGTTAGCGTCGATGTCGCGGTTCCGGTGCCTACGCTCACGTCGCTCGACGTGGCCAATGCGGACGCTGGTGACGTGGTCACCATTACCGGTACCGGCTTCCTCGACGGACCACATGGTGTGTTCGTCGATGCGACGGCTCTGCCGGCGGATGCTCTCATCACGCAGACGTTCGTCGATGCAACCACGTTGACCTTCACGCTGCCGCCGGGTTCCGCCGGTGCGGTTGAGATCACGGTCGGTAGTGAGATTGCACCGCCGCTGGGTGGGTTCTCCAACGGCCTGCCCCTCACGCGTGATACCGAGTGGGGTGAGCCGGCCAATGATGTCCAGGGTGGCGGTACGCCACTGGGTGTGGATCCCTTCCCGGTTGCGCTCGACAACTGGGTGGTCGGTCTGGATGATCAGGACGACTACTGGAAGTTCACGCTATCGGTGCCCACGACGTTCGACATCGCGATGAGCTGGGTGGGTGGCAGCGCGGATATGGACCTTCTGTTCATCGACGACCCCGCCACGGCCTTCCAGTGCGGATTCGTGACGGCGACGGGCAACGTGCCCGAGGCGGGTCAGTGCTCGCTGGCCGCCGGTGACTACGAGGCCTGGGTGAACGACTATGCCCACGTAGCCGAGTTCACCAGGTACATGGTCGCGCTTACGTTCGTCTCAAGCCCGTAACGATCGGGAGAGACCAATCCAGAAGGGCCAAACGGCCCGCTGGCGGAACGGGGGCCTCGCAAGGGGCTCCCGTTCTGTGTTTGGGGAGGTTCGATGACGCCGAGCACATTGCCAGCGGGTGGTCGGTAATGCCGGGGGCCTCTACTCGTGTAGCCGTGGCCCTCGGCTCGAACTCCGGTGACCGCCTGGCGAACCTGCGCTTCGGGGCGGAGAGTCTCGTAGGTTTGTTCAGCGAGTTTCGGTGTTCTCGCGTATTCGAAACGGAACCGAGGTACGTGTACAACCAGGCCCGGTTCCTGAATGCCTGTTGCACGGGGCGCACGGATATCAGCGCGGAGGAGTTGTTGGGGGTCATGCAGCAGATCGAGAGGCGTGCAGGCCGCCGGCACGGAGGTCTCCGGTATGGCCCGCGCCCGCTCGACCTGGACCTCCTGCTACACGGCGACCAGGTGATCGCCGACCCTCATCTGACGGTGCCTCATCCCCGCATGCGCGATCGCGGCTTCGTTCTCATCCCACTGGCCGAGCTGGCGTCCGACTGGCCGGTACCAGGGTTGCCCGGGAGTCCGGTGCCGACGATAGGCGAACTCGCGGCGGCGGTCAGCGCCGAGGGCGTCGTGCTTACCAGGCATGAACTGCCATGCGGGTGAACCCCGCTGGTGGCCCGGTGGCCACGCGGTGGGTGAGCGCCCTGGCAGTGCTCGCCTGTGCGGCGTGCACACCGGACGGAACTGCGTCTTCGGAAGCCGGTGAGGCGGCCCTGCGTGCGCGTGCGGCAGAACTCCAGCCTGACATCGAGCGGCTCAGCGGCCTGCCGGCCCGGGCACCTCTGCGGCTCGGCATCCGGTCGTCGCAGGACCTCGAGGCCTTCCTGGAGGAAGAGCTGGCCGAGCAGTTCGAGGGAAACCGGGTCCACCATCTGACGCGGGTCTACGCGCGCCTCGGTCTCGTGCCGGCGGATCTCGACCTCGAACCCCTGCTGGGGCGACTTCTGCTGGAGCAGGTGGTCGGATTCTACGATCCCGCCACCGACACCCTGTTCGTCGTCGACGGGGTATCGCCCGACCTGGTCGATGGCGTGCTCGTCCACGAGATGGTGCACGCCCTGCAGGACCAGTATGTGGACCTGGATTCGCTCGTCAGGGCGACGCGCGAGTCCAACGACGCCGGGATGGCGGTGCAGGCCGCCCTGGAGGGCCACGCGACCTACGTCATGGTCGAGTGGATGATGGCGGAGCAACTGGGGTCGGTCGTCGATCTCTCCCAGGCTCCGCTGCTCGGGGAGACGCTGGGCGACAATCCTCTCAGCGCGCTCGGCACCGACATGCCGGAGCTCGAAAGCGCCCCGGCAATCATCCGCCAGCAATTACTGTTTCCGTACGTGGCCGGCCTGGACTTCGTGCAGGTACGCTGGCGAGGCCAGTCCGGCCGAACGCCTCCGCTTGGAGACAACCTGGCCACGACGACCGAGCAGGTGCTGCATCCGGACCGGTTCGGCACCGATCGCACACGCCCGCCCGCTCCGCTCAGGTTCGACCGCCAACCGCCCGAAGAGTGGTCCGACGTCTTCCAGGACGGACTCGGAGAGTTCGACACCCGCATGTTTCTGCGAGAGTTCCTGCCGGCCCGGGAGGCCGCCGATGAGGCGGCGGCAGGGTGGGATGGCGACAGGTACCGACTTCTCGAAGGTCCGTCAGGTGAGAGCCTCGTCTGGATTTCGCGCTGGGACACTCCCGCTGACGCTGCGCAGTTTGCCGATGCGGCTCGGCGTGCCTTCCGAGCCCGGTACGAGCGTGACGAAGGCCGCTCGGTGTCCGTGCGCCTGCTCGGCGAGCGGATCGTGCGCATCGAGGACGTGCCGACGGAGCTGCGCCCTGGGCTGCCGCCGGCGGCAGTTTCTTTCTCCGAAGAGTGAGCCTGTCCATGACGAACCCGCCGGCACAGGCGATCGAGGTCACGGTTCCGGGAACGGACGACCGCCGGTATCAGGTGATCGTCGCTCGCGGGGCACTGGCCGAGCTGGGCGAACGGACGGTGGCAGCCGCGCCGGCGCACAAATACGCGCTGATCGCTGACAGCCGCGTCGCGGAGCTGCATGCCGAGCAGGCTCTGTCCAGCCTCGCTGAAGCGGGATGCGATGCGCAACTGCTGGTGTTTCCCGCCGGAGAATGGAACAAGTCTCGCGCCGCCTGGGGCGTGCTGTCGGATGAGCTGCTGGAGTGTGGCTTCGGTCGGGACGCCGCTGTCGTCGCACTGGGTGGTGGAGTGGCCGGCGATCTGTCAGGCTTCGTGGCCTCCACATTCATGCGAGGTGTTCCGTTCGTCGTCGTACCGTCCAGCCTCCTGGCGATGGTGGACGCCTCGATCGGCGGCAAGACGGGGCTCGACACGGATCGGGCCAAGAACGCAGTCGGGACCTTTCATCATCCGCGTCTCGTGCTGATCGACCCGGAGCTGCTGGCCACGCTTCCCAAACCGCATCTGCGCGCGGGACTCGCCGAAGCGATCAAGACGGCGGCCATCCGGGACGCCGATCTATTCGCGTGGATCGAGGCCAATGCCGCCGACCTGGCAGGCGGTGACCTCGAGACGCTGGCTGAACTCATCTCGGCGTGCGCAGCGATCAAGGCTGCCGTCGTCTCAGCCGATCCGGCGGAAGAGGGCCTTCGCCAGATCCTGAATTTCGGACACACCGCGGGCCACGCACTGGAGGCCCTCGCAGGGCTCGCCCTCCTGCACGGAGAGGCCGTCGCTGCCGGTATGCGACTCGAGGCCAGGATTGGTGAGGCGATCGGCGTTACGGAGGCCGGCACGTCGATCCGCCTGGACGAGGCACTGGAGGCATGTGGGGTGCCCAATCTGCTGGACGGGTCCGTGCGGGCCGACAGGCTGCTGGAGGCTGCGGCTACGGACAAGAAGAACCGCGGCGGCCTTCCGCACTGGGTGCTTTTGCGGCGAATCGGGGAAGTCGCGACGGATGATGCGGGGTCGTATTCAACCGCCATCGAGGACGACCGGGTGCTGGAACACCTGGAGGCTGCTTTACGAACGGCCGCCGACGACGCAGATTCACGTCCGTGATGGACAGTTCTCCCACCAGATCCGAGGTACGCCCCCTGGGTCACCCGACAGATCTAGCCGGCTTGTTCCGCGCCTCTGCCGACGCGCAGCCCGACGCTCCGTTCCTGCGCCACGGGGGGCGGGTGTGGACCTATGCCGAGATCGCTTCGGACTCCCGCGCTCTCGCCTCCGCGTTCCAGGACGTGGGTGTGGAGAAGGGCGATCGGATCGTCATGCTGCTCCCCAATCTGCCGGAGACGGTGGTGACGATCATGGCGGCGGCGGAGCTCGGCGCCCTCATCGTCCCTCTGAACCCCCAGTCATCTCCCCGGGAGTTACGCTTCGTGTTGCGCAACACGGAGGCGACGATCGCCGTGATCGCGGAGCGATCGGGCGGGATCGAATACCTCGAACTGTTCGAGTCGATGCTCCCCGATCTGCCGTCTCTTCAGTACCTGGCGACCGTCGGCGAAGAGGATCTGTGGTACGATGATCGAATCTTCCAGTTCGAGGATCTGGTCTCGGCGGGTCGCGGCCTGGTTTTCGAACCGGTCGACGTCGGAGCGCACGATGACCTGGCGATCCTGTACACGGCCGGCACCTCGCAAAAGCAAAAAGGCGTTGTACTTACGCACGGCAACCTGTTTGCGGCCGGGGAGCGTACGGCGGAGGCCCTCGGCATGAGCGGTGCCGATGCGACGTTCTGCTGCGTCCCCCTGTTCAACATCTTCGGGCTCGGAGCCACGCTGCTCCCAACGCTCGTCACGGGCGGGTCGCTCGTTCTCCAGGAGCAGTTCGACGCGGCCGAGGCGCTCGACCTGATCGAAGCACACCGCCCGACTGTCCTCCACGGCGTCCCCACGATGTTCGTCCTGCTCCTGCGAGAACTCGCCGGGCGGCAGGCCGACGTGTCGTCGTTACGCACCGGGATCGTCGCGGGCGCGCCAGTGACATTGGAGCTGATCGAGAGAGTCCGGGACGAACTCGTACCCGATGTGGAGATCGCCTACGGTCTGACGGAGACCTCATCCACGGTAACGATCACCCGACCGGGTGACGGCGTCCCCCGGTCGATGAGCGTCGGCCGACCCTTGCCGGGCGTCGAAATCGCCATCCTCGACAGGGACGAAAACGCGCTGGGAGCCTATGACGTGGGTCACATTGCGGTTCGCGGCCCCACGGTCATGCACGGCTACTTCAGACAGCCGGCGACGACACGCGCAGCGATGACGGAGGACGGTTTCCTGCGCACTGGAGACCTTGGAAACATTGACGCGGCCGGCTTTTTGCATATAGTAGGGCGCGAGAGCGACGTGATCATTCGCGGCGGATACAGTGTACACCCCCGCGAAATTGAAGATTACCTGCGCTCGCACCCGGCAGTGGACGAGGCGGTGGTGGTGGGAGTGCCGAATGAAGTCCTCGGAGAACTCATCTGCGCCTGCGTCATACCGGTTGAAGGTGCGCTGGTCTCGCCTGAAGAGATCCGACAGCACTGCCGACCGGCCCTCGCGGAGTACAAGCTCCCCGACATCGTCCGCTTCCTCGAGGAATTTCCCCGTCCCGAGGATGGCCGTTCGCAGAGGGCCGAGTTGGCCCACGTGATGCGAGAAGCCGTCGCCGAAGGGGAACCTGATCCTGCGGGGTCAGGGGACAATTAGAACGAGAGACTCTTCGCATCATCCCCTCCGGGCGAACCGGGGGCGAGATCGACGGGCCTCTCCTCCGCAATCTTGGCGGAGCTGCAAACGCAACGGCCGAACAGAGAACGGCCGCACAGAAAGCAGACGAGAGGTATGAACGAAGTATTTGCACGAGCGCCACATCTGCGCTCGCCCGCCGTAGAGCAATCCCCCCATGCGGCCTTGATGATCGATTTTGACAATGTCACGATGGGAATCCGCTCGAATCTCGGGCAGGAAATCCGCAAGCTGCTGGATTCCGATATCATCCGCGGAAAGGTGTCCGTGCAACGGGCCTACGCGGACTGGCGACGCTACCCGCAGTACATCGTCCCGTTATCCGAAGCTTCGGTCGACCTGATCTTCGCACCCGCCTATGGATCGTCGAAGAAGAACGCGACCGACATCCGGCTGGCCATCGACGCGCTCGAGATCGTGTTTACGCGGCCGGAAATCGGGACGTTCATCCTGCTGTCCGGGGATTCCGACTTCTCCAGCCTCGTATTGAAGCTGAAGGAGTACGGGAAGTACGTCATCGGGGTGGGAATGCAGGAGTCGAGTTCCGACCTTCTGGTTCAGAACTGCGACGAATACTACAGCTACAACAGTCTGTCCGGCCTCACGGCCGCCTCCGACCTGACCACGGAGACGTTCGATCCGTGGGTCCTGGCAGCCCGCACCATCCAGCGCATGGTGGAGCGAAAGGACGTCATGCGATCGGATCGTTTCAAGCAAGTCATGCTCGAGTTCGATCCGTCGTTCAGCGAACGAGCGCTCGGGTTCAGCAAGTTCAACCGCTTCCTGAGCGAGGCGGCGTCGCGAGGGATCATCACGCTCGAGAAGGCGGCGAACGGGCAGTACGATGTGGCAATTGGCGGTAAGGCGGACGAGATGGCGAAGAAGACTCACTCTGAGCCGTCTCCTTCACGCACGCCCGCCAGGAGCACGTCGTCCCGGTCACGAGGCGGGAGCCGGGGTCGGCGCGGCGGAAGCTCGCGCCGGTCGTCCGGCAAGGCGGTCAGGGAGGCACCTCCGTCGGATGCGCCGGTGCCGGAGGTGGACGAGGACCGTCTCCGTACGGCGTATAAGCTGCTGACGACAGTGGTCGGGGACCTGGCTGCGGCCAACGACGCCGTCCGCGACTCCGAGGTCAAGCGACAGATGCTGAAGCGTGAGCCTCAGTTTGACGAGGCCGCACTCGGGTTCAGCAAGTTCAGCAGGTTTCTCCGGCAGGCTCACGACGAGGGTGTCGTCAACCTCGAGCAGGGGGCCGAGGGCAATTACCTGTTGTCTCCGCTGGCCGGTGCGCCCTCAGCACCCACCCCGGATGCGGCATCCGCGGCACCGGCTGAACGACCGAGCCGGGGTCGGAATCGTGGAGGCAGGGGCCGTGGGCGTTCGCAGCGGCAGGACGAATCGCGAGACGAACAGGCCAAGGCTCCGGCTGCCGAAACGCCGTCCGAGCCCGCTCGGCGCCCGGAAGAACCGGAGGTAGCTCCGGCGGCTCCCGAACCTGAAGCGTCACCCGTCGTGCCAGAGCCACGTGCCGAGACGCCGAAACGGGGCTTGGGTCGATTCCGCCGTGGATCCAAGGGACGATCGCCGTCACCCTCGGCGAAGCCCGCGCCTCGCCAGCAGGCGCCCTCGGAGCAGGCTTCAGCCGCGAAGGTCGAACCGGCTCCAGCAGCGAGCGCCGAAACAGCGAAGCCGCGAACGCCCGCGGCGCCGGCGAAATCGGAGCAGCCCGCAAGACCGAGCCGGCCGGCTTCGAAGCACAAGCGTGAAATCGAGCGCATGTCGAGGGCGTATCCGGGTGTCGGACGACGCACGGCTGAGCGACTGTACGAAGAATTCGGCGAAGGATTGCTCGGCGTCATCGACAACCACCCAGAGCGGATCACCGCGATTCTCCCGGAGCACCGGGCCCGGGCCGTGATCGACGGCCGAGAGGCCGAGCGCGAGGCCACCGGCACGGATTGAGCCGGTGGATCCGGGCTTCTACGCGCGCTCGTCGCTCGAAGTGGCACGCGACCTCCTCGGTTGCGTCCTCTCGCATGACCACGCCGTAGATGGCCTGGTGGCCGGCCGGATCGTCGAGACGGAGGCCTACACCGGCCTTGACGATCCAGCTTCGCACGCGGCGGCCCGCATCGGCCGCACGTCCCGCAACGACCCGCTGTTCGGACCGCCCGGTACCGCATACATCCACCTGAATTACGGGATCCACTGGTGCCTCAACGCAGTCGCAGAGGCTGAAGGGGTGCCGGGAGGTGTCCTGATTCGGGCGCTCGAGCCGCTTGTCGGCGAAGATACGATGCTCCGACGGCGGTCCGGCCGTGAGACCCTGACCAACGGACCGGGACGCCTTACGCAGGCTCTGGCGGTCGGACCCGAGTTTCAGCGGCACCCGCTGGACTCGCCACCGCTGCGCGTAGCGACTGGTGAGCCCGTCCCCGATCGGCATGTCAGCCGGTCGCCCCGCATCGGGATCAGCCGGGCAGCGGATCTCCTGTACCGGTTTACGGACGATCGCAGCGCATGGTTGAGCCGGTGATGGGCGGCCTGACGCCCGAGTCCGCCCGCCGAATCCACGCGGACAGCTTCGTGTTTGACGGCCATAACGACCTGGCGGGTCCTCTGAGTCGGGGCGAGTCCCTGGACGATCGTGCCGGGCGCGGGCACCTGGACCTCAGGCGGATGCGCGAGGGCGGCTTCGACGGCGGCATCTTCGCGGTGTTCATCGACCCGGCGGAAGAAGACCCGCTTGGCCGGACGCTGGCCGGTGTCCAGCATCTGCGCGCGACTCTGGAGGCTCATCCGGAGTTTCGCGTCGTGTTGTCCGGGTCGGACATGGTGACTGATCCCGACGACCGCAGAATCGCGGCCGTCATCGGTGTGGAGGGTGGCTATGCGATCGAGGACGACCTCGCGCCTGTCGATCAGCTGTTCGACGCGGGCATGCGTTGCCTCACACTCACCTGGAACGACCCGACGGCCTGGGCGGACGCGTCGGGGACCGAACGCGACGAAGGACTGACCGATCTCGGCCGACGACTGGTCGATCGCCTGCAGCGCCTGGGCGTGCTGGTGGACCTGAGCCATGCCTCGGACGGCACGGCCTCGGACGTCTTCGAACGGGCGGACCGGCCCGTGGTATCCTCCCATGCGGGCATGCGAGGCCTCGCCCCGCTGCCGAGGAATATCTCCGATCACCACCTGGAGGCGATCGCCGAGACGGGAGGCCTGACGGGCATATCTCTGTTCAACGGCCATCTCGACGCGGACTTCGAGGAGCGCTGCACGCCTCTGAGAGCCCGCGAGTTCAGCGATACGGAGGAATTGGCGCGCGCCGTGCGCGCTGAAGTGGGCACGCTGCCGATGTCGGCGGTCGTGAACCACGTGCGCCATGCGATCCGCATCGTGGGCCCCGAGCACATCGGCCTCGGGTCCGACTTCGACGGAATGTGGGCCCTGCCTGACGGACTCGAAGACGTCTCACGGCTGCCGGACCTGTCGGCGGCCCTCGCGACCGTATTTGACGCCACCGGGCTGCCGGCGTTTCTTGGGGCGAACTGGGTCCGCGTGCTGCGCGCGGCGCTCCCCTGATCGGAGGCCCTCATAGATACCGGATTCGTCTCATTACTGCCCCCGTTATTCGCCATCGGCCTCGCGATCTGGACCCGGCAGGTCTACCTGTCGCTGGCCGCGGGCATCTGGATGGGCTGGACGGTCCTCTCCGGCTGGAACCCACTAGCCGGGCTGGCTGGCGCAATCGATGGAACGCTGGCGATGGCCACCGACTCCGGTACGGCCTCTGTTCTCCTGTTCACGTTCGCGATCGGGGCGTTGATCGCCCTTGTGGAGGCGAACGGAGGTGTCAGCGGATTCGTTGAGTGGGTAGAGCGGCGGCGGTTCGTTACCAATGGCAGACGAGCGCAGGTTCTCGCCTGGATCCTCGGGCTGGTCATCTTTATTGAGTCGAATATCACGGTACTCGTGGCGGGGTCGATTTGCCGCCCGCTGTTCGATCGGTTCCGCGTGTCGCGCGAGAAGCTCGCCTACCTGATCGACTCGACGTCGGCTCCCGTGTGCACGCTCATCCCGTTCAACGCCTGGGGCGCATACATCCTGAGTCTGTTGATTGGCCTAGGTGTTGAGCCGGCGGTGCCCGTGCTGGTCGCTTCGATCCCGCTCAACTTCTATGCGCTATCGGCGATCGCGGTCGCTCTCATAGCCGCGACGAGGGGTCGCGACGTCGGACCCATGGCGGCGGCACAGAAGCGCACAGAGGAAGGCAAGCTGCACTGGGACCACGCATTAGCTCTGGCTGACCCCACCGAGATCGCGCCGCCTCCCAAACCGGGTGCGCCTCTCAGGGCTATCAACATGGTCCTGCCGATAGTCGTAATGGTGTTCATGATGCCCACGGCGATGTTCATCACCGGCGAGGGGGATCTCATGGCCGGATCGGGCTCCTTGTCCGTTCTGTGGGCAGTCCTCGCTGCGATCGCGGTTGCTTCAATGTTGTCGGTGGGTCAGAAGCTGCTCTCGGTTGACGAGGTCAGCTCCGTGTCGTTGAAAGGAGCCGGCGGCCTGACAGGAATGGCGCTCGTCTTGCTGCTCGCGGTTACGCTCGGAGCCGTCACGAAAGAACTCGGAACCGGTGAGTACGTGGCTGGCGTAGTCGGAGACGTTCCGATTCCCGTCCTCCTGCCGCTGATTTTTCTCACGGGGGCCGGCATCGCATTCGCGACCGGCAGCAGCTGGGGTACGTTCGCCATCATGCTACCGATCGCCGTGCCCGTCGCCGCGGCCATGTCGCTGCCGCTGGCGCCGTTCGTCGCCGCGTCGCTATCCGGCGGCGTATTCGGCGATCATGCGAGCCCGATCAGCGACACGACGATCGTGTCGTCCCTCGCGTCCGCGTCCGACCACATCGAGCATGTGCGGACGCAGCTACCCTACGCGCTGATCGCCGGCGGGTTCGCGATCGTGGGATTCGCCGTGACGGGGACGCTGATCTAAGGAGCCGTCTCCGTCTCGACTTCTTCCATCAGCAGGATGACGATTGGGTCGAGCCGTATCTCCTCGATCTCGCCGCGACTCGGAACGCGCAGTTCTTCCGAGCGCGAGGAGAGCCACAACCGGTAACCCGAATAGCCTCCGGGCCCCCAGTCGATGACCAGGTCCAGGCGGACGCCCGTGAAAGTCGGCCATTCCTCAGACTGTACCTGGTCGATCGTGATGACCACCTCGTCGCCGTCCGTGACGGATGAGACCGCCAGCTTCGGGAAGCCGGGCGAATAGGCCCACTGCTCAAAGAAGGCCTCCAGGTCCTGCCCCGACGCCTGCTCCATGGCTCGCCGGACGTCCTCCGTGTCTGCCACGCCGTTCTCGTGCTCGGCATAGTAGGCCCGGATGCCCTGCCAGAACGCCTCCTCGCCGATCTTCACGCGCAGCATGTGCAGAATCCACCCGCCCTTCGGGTAGCTGTTCGTGTTTAGGAGCCCAAACAGGTCCGACCTCTCGTCGACGACAGGGCGGTTCGAGGCATCGGATCCGATGATCGCCTGCCTGCCCCGGGCCATCGCGGCCGCAATGGGGGCGCTACCGTCAGCCACCTGAGCCCCCTCGACTCCATCGCGCGCCTGGAAGTACACGGCCGCGAAGTACGTGGCGAACCCTTCGCTGACCCAGAGGTGTGACCATTCGGAGGGTGTCACCGAGTCACCGAACCACTGATGGACGGTCTCATGGGCGATGACCCCCTCGCCCATCCGCTCCTCAGCCCACCCGCCCATCGCGTAGAAGATCGCGCTGGAGTTCTCCATCCCTCCGAAGCGGGTGGAGGACTGGACGTGAGCGAGTTTCTCATAGGGATACCGTCCGAACATCTCGGTGTAGAAGTCCACCATGTCCGCAGCCCGGCTGAACCTCTGCTCTCCGTACGCTCCGCTGCCGGGAAGCGCCCAGATCGTCACGGGCACGCAGCCCGAATCGCCAGCCACCGGCGCTTGGCCACAGGCAGCATTTCCGATCGCTGCCCGCTCGAACTTTGCAACGCCGATGACCATCGTATAGACGGGTATGTCGACATCGGTGCGCCAGTACCAGGTGTTGTTCTCGACGCTGATGAGCCGACCATTCGCGACCACGGCATAGCCGTCTGGAACTCGCACGGTGAACTCGGCCGTCGCCTTGTCGCTGGGCGTGTCGTTCGCCGGAAACCACCACCGGGCGCGGTTCGGCCAGTTGTCTGCAAACGCCGTCAGGTCGCCGGCGGGGTCGGGTCCGATGAACAGGCCGTCCATCGGCCTGCCTCCGTAGAACACCTCGACCGTTGCGGCCTCCCCGAATCCCCCGGCGGGTTCGACTCGCAGAAGATCGGGCCCCTGCTCGAACGTCGCCTCGATCCCGTCGAGCTTCACCGAGTCCACCTCCATCCCGACGAAGTCGAGGTCAACATGGCGGGCGCCGGGTTCCGGGATCAGGTCCAATCGGGCGACGGCGTCGATCAGCGTGTCGGCCAGCTGGCGAAGGTCTATCTGGAGATCGTAATGGGTAACATCCAGGTGGCCTCGATCGGTCGAGCTCCGACGCTCGACGCCGGGCTCGGGCAAGGCGTCGACCGGCTGCACTCGCGGCAAGGGGTCGACGGAGGGGGCTGGCATGGCCGGTGCTTCGGCGGCGGGCTCCGGATTGCCGGCGCAGCCGGCGATCGACGTCAAACACAGGGCCAGCATGAGACGGCCGTTCACCCTGATCCGGCTTGGCGAAGTCACACGATATCCTCGGTTTCGGGTCAGCCTCGAACATATCCCGGACGGAGGTCTGGTCCAATGAGGCCTCGGGATTCGTTGCTCGCGGACCCAGGTCCGCGTAGATTTTTCCCCGGCGGATGTGAGAACGTTTTGAGCCAACGCTCGGGTTTCTAGCCTTTGATCTTTCGGTGGACGTCATGCCCTTCGGGGACGGCGAAAACCCGGAAGGATAGGCAACCGTCTCTTGGCGGTCTCAAAAACCCCCTCATATCTGCTGTAGGGGTGATCCCTCGTGGATCGCCCCTTCTTTTTTCCCGATCGGATCATGGAGACGTGACATGGCAATCGCTCGCGTTACCCGGCGCGTCCACTTCTGTGCTGGCCACCGCCTGCATAACCCGGCGTTTGCCGACGAGCGCAACCGGGAGATCTACGGCGCCTGCTCGAATCCGAACGGGCACGGGCACAACTACGATCTGGAAGTCACGGTCGAAGGCGAGATCGATCCCCAGATCGGGTACGTGATGGACCTGCGGGAGCTCAAGAATCTGCTGGAGGACGAGGTGCTCGCCGACCTCGATCACGCGAATCTCAACGTGGATGTCCCGTGGCTCGCCGACGTCGTGCCGACGACGGAGAACCTCGCCGTCGCGATCTGGAATCGCCTCGACGGCAAGATCGTAGGGGCCAGCCTCGCGAGCGTACGCCTGTGGGAAACGGAACGAAACTCGGTCGAGTACCGGGGAGGATGACCATGTCCGAAACGCGGAATACCGGCACCGACCTCAGCCAGGTCTCGCACGAAGACCTGGTTGCGGAGCAGCTGCGCAGGTTGGGGCTGGACCTCTCGACGCCCGGCCTCGCGGGCACGCCGCGGCGGGTAGCGGAGTCACTGCAGTGGCTGACGCGCGGCTATCGGACGACGGTTGAAGACGCGATCGGCACCGGCGTGTTCACGGAGGATCACGACAACATGATCCTGGTGCGCGACATCGAACTCTATTCGCTGTGCGAACACCACATGCTGCCGTTCTACGGCAAGGCGCACGTGGCCTACATTTCCAACGGCCGCCTGCTCGGGTTGAGCAAGGTCGCACGGATCGTGGAGGTATTCGCCCGCCGGTTGCAGGTTCAGGAACGTCTTACCGACCAGATCGCCGACGCGATCCAGGACGCTCTCGAACCGGACGGTGTCGGCGTCGTGGTCGAGGCGGATCATCTATGCATGATGATGCGGGGCGTAGAAAAGCAGAACAGCCGGACGATTACGAGTGCCGTGCGGGGCCGATTCCGTACGGATCAGCGCACCCGTGACGAGTTCCTGCGACTCACGCTGTCCTGACGCCGGGTGAGACTGGAGCTGACGGAGGTCCTGGCCTGCCCGCGCTGCGGGACCGAACATGGCCCTGTATCTTATACACATCTGACGCTGCCGACGATTACTTCGGGGGGTAGATCTCGGTGGGCGCCGGGGCCGGGTAGGGGGGGGGGGGGGGGGGGGGGGGGGGGGGGGGGGGGGGGGGGGGGGGGGGGGGGGGGGGGGGGGGGGGGGGGGGGGGGGGGGGGGGGGGGGGGGGGGGG
>JARFPW010000051.1 GCA_029288095.1 Gemmatimonadota bacterium | reverse complement strand
CAACGACATCGTCCCCAAGCTCGGGCTGGATCTCCAGGGTGGCACGTCGGTCGTCCTGACCGCGCCCGACGGCACCGACCCCGAGCTCATCGACGTCGCCGTGCAAATCATGTCCAACCGAATCAGCTCGATCGGTGGGGTACAGGAGCCGGACATCCGCCCTTCGGGTGCCAACACCGTGCTCGTTGATCTGCCCGGTGTCCAGAACGAGCAGCAGGCACTCGACGCCGTCGGCACGACCGGCTTGCTGAGTTTCCGTCCGGTCCTGGGGCTCTACAACGGCGCGGCGGGACCGTATGGCTCGGCGTTCGACCCGACCCCCGGGATCGAGGGCGACGAGATCGAGCCCCCCGTCGATCCCGCCGATCGACCCGACGGTGTCGATCCGGTGACAGGTCTGACGATCGAGGACGATCCGTCCCAACCGTCGTTCCTGCCATACACCGATTCCTTCTTCGGCGTCGATCAGAGCGTCGTGCTGGAATTGGGACCGGCCGAGCTCCTCGGCACCGACGTCTCTCAGGCGCTTCCACAATTCAACGGGGCGCAATGGGCGGTCTCACTGGACCTCACCGGCGAGGGCGGTGACAAATTCGCAGACCTCACCGGTCAAGCGGCGATATTCAACGACGCCCGCCGCCGCATCGCCATCGTCCTCGACGGAGAAGTGCTCACCGCGCCAGAGGTGAACCCGGACATCGGACCTGAGGGGATCACCGGCGGCCGGGCCCAGATCACGGTTGGCTCCACCCCAGAGGCCGAGGAGGAGGCGCAGGAACTCTCGGTCGTGCTCAGATACGGATCGCTGCCGGTGGCGTTCGAGCGCTCACAGGTGTCGAAGGTATCGGCCACTCTCGGGTCTGACTCGCTCCAGATCGGCTTGACCGCAGGAGTCGCCGGCCTGATTCTGGTCGTGGTGAGCTTGCTGCTCTACTACCGGGCGCTCGGCCTGGTTGCCCTGGTCGGCTTGTCGGTCTTCGGTTCGCTGTTGGTAGCGATCTACTCCGTACTCGGTGAGTTCAGCGGATTCCCACTGATCGGAGGGCTCACGCTGACGATTGCCGGCGTGACCGGCGTAGTCGTGTCCATCGGGATCACCGCCGACTCCTATATCGTGTACTTCGAGCGGATCAAGGAGGACATTCGTGCCGGTGCGACGGTCCACACGGCCGTCACAGAGGGATTCAAGTCCGCCTACCGCACGATCTTGACAGCCGACACGGTCTCACTGCTGGGTGCCATCCTGCTGTACATCCTGGCCGTCGGTCCTGTCAGAGGCTTCGCCCTCACACTGGGGATCGCCACGGTGCTCGACCTCCTCGTCGTGCGGGCCTACACCCGCCGGGCTGCCTGGATCCTGTCCCGTACCGGGCTCGCCGAGGGTGGTTTCTTCTCGATCGCCGCCGCTGCCGGTGATCCGCACAAGCTCGAGGAGGTGCCGGCATGAGCGGGCTCGGACGGCTTGCACGTGGCGAAACCCACATCGACTTCGTAGGGCTGCGCAACCGCTGGTTCACGATTTCCGCGACCCTGATTGTCATCTCGCTGCTTGCGCTGGCAGTTCGCGGCCTCAATCTCGGCTTGGAGTTCCAGGGTGGAACGCTGGTTCAGGCTCAGAACGACGCTGGACTCGAGATCGAGGACATGCGGGCTGCGCTCGCCCCGTTGGGCCTCTCCGACACCCGAATCCAGCTCATCGACGGCGGCGAGGAGATCCGCGTTCAAACCGCGCCGCTGGACTCTCAGACCGAAATCCGACTGATCGATGCCGTGGTCGCGGCCACCGAGTCGAGTCGAGACGATGCCTCGATCGAAGCCGTCGGTCCCACCTTCGGTGAGCAGGTTGCGCGTCAGGCCGTGATCGCGCTCGTCGTATTCCTCGGATTCGCGGCACTCTTCATCACCTGGCGTCTTCAGTGGAAGATGGCCGGAGCGGGGCTGGCTGCGCTGGCGCATGACCTCGTTCTCACCGTGGGGGTGTACGCAGTGACCGGATTCGAGGTGACGCCCGCGACTGTTGTGGCGCTGCTCACGATCCTCGGATACAGCCTCTATGACACCGTGGTGGTCTTCGATCGCGTGGAGGAGTTGGAGGAGACGCTGGACGTCGATCTCACCTACTCCGGTCTCATCAACCGCTCGATGAACCAGGTGGTCGTCCGTTCGCTCGCCACGTCGTTCACATCCCTGCTGCCGATCGGAACGCTGCTGTTCGTGGGTGCTCTGCTTCTCGGTGCGAGCAGCTTGCAGGACTTCGCACTCGCCCTCTTTGTCGGGATCGGAGCGGGAACGTACTCCTCGATCTTCTTCGCGGCACCGTTGCTCGCCATCTGGAAAGAGCGCGAACCAGCGTGGATCGACATGCGCGAACGTCTCGACCGTCGCGCGGCCGAAAAGGCTGCCCGCGAGGCTGGAGTCCCGATTGCTCCTGCCAAGGCTCCACAGGGCGAGACCGGGGTCGCCGAGTCCGCCACTGCGAGGAAGCCGACCGGCGCAACCCCCCGTCCCCCAAAGGGTGCCGGCCCCAAACCCCGCCCGCCCAAAGGCAGGTGATCTGCCGGCCGACTTCTGAACCGGTGAGTCGTGAGTCGCAAGGGGAACGACGAGTTCAGAACAGACGCCGCGTTGTCAGGCAGCTGCGCCGCGAGGCAGGAAGCCGGAAGCTGTATGGCGCCAGGGTGAGCCTGTAGTCTCTTGGGGTGACCGATCTACGTGCGCTCATCCGTGACATCCCGGACTATCCGAAGCCGGGGATCCTGTTCTATGACATCACGCCGGTACTGGGTCATCCCATCGGATTCACGCACCTCATCGAGCGGATGGCGGATCCATTTCGCGATGCTGGCGTGACCAAGGTCGCCGGTATCGAGGCTCGTGGATTCACCGTCGCCGCGCCGGTGGCGACGGAGTTGGAGGCTGGGTTCATCCCGATCCGCAAGCCCGGCAAGTTGCCGTATCAGGTGCATCGCCGCGAATACAGCCTCGAGTACGGCACCGACGCCCTGGAGATGCACACCGACGCCATCCAGCCCGGTGATCGCGTGCTCGTGGTCGACGACGTCATTGCGACGGGGGGCACGGCCGCCGCTGCGCTGGCCCTGTTGGGGGAAGCCGGAGCCGAAGTACTAGCGGTTTCGGTGTTCATAGAATTGGGATTCCTCAACGGCGCTGACGCACTCGAAGGCGTTCCCTTCCATGCCCTTCTCACCTACGACTGACGAATCCGATCCCGAGACCGCGTACCTGCGCGTCATCGAGACGTTCCAAGATCGTCATCCCGAGGGAGATGGCGAGATCCTCGAACGGGCATACCGGCTGGCCCTCCGCGCACACGACGGCCAGACGCGAAAGAGCGGTGAGCCTTTCATCACGCATCCGATAGCCGTGACCCAGATCCTCGCCGACTACGGCATGGACGCCCCGACCCTCGCGGCTTCGTTCCTCCACGACACGGTCGAGGACACCGACGTGACGCTCGAGGAGATCACTTCACAGTTCGGTTCCGAGATCGCCTACCTGATCGACGGTGTGAC
>JARFPW010000340.1 GCA_029288095.1 Gemmatimonadota bacterium | reverse complement strand
AGTAGCTCGGCGAACCGCAGCTTCGCCCGCAGATACGAGTTCATGTCGGGGTGATAGTCGAGGTGCTCGCGTGACAGATTCGTGAACACTGCGACGGCGAATCGGACAGCCTCGACCCGGCGCTGGTCCAGCGCGTGGGACGAGACTTCCATCGCCACGTAGGAGGCCCCCGCGTCGACAATTTCCGCGAGGTCGGAGTTGAGTTCGACCGGCCCCGGCGTCGTGATTCGGCCGCGGATACGGTGCGATCCGTCAGGCATGAACAGACCTAGAGTTCCGAGGGCGGCTGAAGGGCCGAGATCCTCGAGCAGGTGCCGCAGGAGCAGGGTCGTCGTGGTCTTGCCGTTCGTGCCTGTGATCCCGGCGATGTGCAACAACTCGGCAGGATCACCCGCAACCAGTGAGGCAAGGTGCGCGGCTGCCGCTCTCGAGTCCGAGACATGAAGAGTGGGGATCGAAGCCTCGACAGCTCGTTGGACAATGGCGGCGACCGCTCCCGCGGAAGCGGCCTCGGCCACGAAGTCGTGACCGTCCTGTATCGTACCTGCGATCGCGCAGAAGACATCACCGGACCCGACGTTCCTTGAATCCACGCGCAGTGAGACAAAGCCCTCGGGGGGCTGTCCGGCCCAGGACAGGGATAAGCCCTTCTCCCGTAGCCGCGACTCCGCGTCGCGCATGGCGATCAAATGGCCCGCACTTCCTCCGTCGAGGTGATCTGTTGTCCGGCCGGGATTCGGTTTCGCCGCCACGGGCGCGCCGAGCCCCCTGGTCATCAGCGCAGGAGCACGGTGGACCCGGATACCACTCGGGATCCGGGTGCTGGCTCGCTACGGCGGACGCGCTGCGGCGCGTCGTCATCTAGCTCCACTTCAAGGCCAGCCTCATGCAACCGCGCCGCTGCCGTCCGAAGACCGAGGCCGCGAACATCGGGAACCAGCAACTCGCCGGATTCGGCCCGCCCGGTCCGGTGGTCACGCGGCGGGGTGTTCGCCGCGAAACGGTACGGGGTGGCATCAGGGTCCGGCGTGGCCCAATCGTGCTGTGTATCGGCGCCTCGTATCAGGTGACCGGCCAGCAATCCTGACTCGCCTGCCGCGAGAATGGCCTGCATGACGGTTCGGCTGACAGGCGCAGCGGCCGCCCCGCCGTAGATCGTCGTCTTGGGGTCCTCGAGCTTTGCCAGCACGACGAGCTGTGGATTGTCCGCTGGCACGTATCCGACGAACGAGGCGACGTATCTCCCGCTGGAATACGTGCCGTCGGCGGATATGCGCGACGTACCGGTCTTGCCGGCGATGTCGATATTGAGCAGCGCCGCTTCGTCGCCGGACCCCTGCCGAACCACCTGGGTGAGCACCTCGGTGATCTGGTCGGCCGTGTGTTCGTCGACGATTCGCCGGAGCGGCCTGGGATGGTTTTGAAACTCGGTCCCACCCTCGGCATTCCGAATCTCCCGCACCAGCGTCGGGCGCATGAGCAGGCCGCCGTTGGCCAGCGCTCCATATGCGGAGATCAACTGGATGGAAGTGACGTTCAGCTCGTACCCATAGGCGAGGGACTGCTGGCTCAACAGGCTCCACTCGGCTGGTCTGCGAAGCTGGCCGGCCGCCTCGGAGGCTGTCTCGACGCCGGTCGGAGTGCCGAATCCGAAGTCCCTCAGGTAGCTGTACTGGAGGCCCGGCTCAAGACGTTCGGCGAGTTTGGCTGCACCGATGTTGCTGGAGTGCAGCATCACTTCGCGGACTGACAGCGTGTCGAACTCATGGACGTCCGTGATGGTGCGGTACGCTGTGCGGTAGGTGCCGCCTTCAACGTCGATCTCTTCGTCAAGCCCTGCCAGGTCTTCCTGCATGAGTGTCGCGAGCAGGAAGGGCTTGGCGGTCGATCCGGGTTCGTACGTGTCCGTGAACGCTGGCAACCGGTAGGGGGAGTCGTCACGGCGGCTTGCCAGGGCGAGGATTTCTCCCGTCGCCGGGTCCGCCAGGATGACGTCGCCGCCCGCTGCGCTCGTCTCGCTGAGCGCGCGGGTCAATGCGGATTCGGCTATTTCCTGCAGGTCCGCGTCGATCGTGAGGACGACATCGCGGCCGGACCGGGCTGGCACTGAGCCAGCGTCACGTATCGGGTACAGGGCGCCGTGCGCGTCGCGCCGGCTCACCTGCTCTCCCGGCCGGCCGGCCAGCAGGCTGTCGAAGACAAGCTCCAGGCCGGAAAGTCCAGCTCCGTCCGAACCCACCGCACCCAGCAGTCCGCGGGCCAGTTTTCCTTCGGGATAGGCGCGCGCCGGCACGGACTCGAAGTGTACGCCGTTGCGCACCGCACTCTCCAACTGATCCTTCGTCCGGCCGCTCACCTGGCCGAGCGGCACCCATCCTGTAGTCGCCGCATCGAGGCGGGCGACGTCACGCTGTCCCAGCTTCAGGACACGCCGGAACACCTCGATGGCTCCGGCATGATCCTCGACCTCGGCGGGAGCGAAGAACGCACGGTACTTGTCCTGCGATACAGTGAGCGGCCGCATGTTCCGATCGAATAGCCCTCCGCGCGCTGCAGGCAGTTCGGTACGCTCGGTCGTCTGGTTCACGGCCACCTGGTGCCAGAGGTTCCCCTGAATCACCTGGAGCTGGAAGGCCCGGAGGGTCATCACCGCGCCACCGAGTAGCACGAGACCAAACAGTGCGCGGCACCGGAACACATGTGTGCGGCTGATAGCCCGCGTTCTCGCCGAGGGCCGGCGACGGGCCTTCACGAGCCGCTCTTTCCCGTTGAGGGGGATTCGGCGACATCGATCACGTGGATTACTTCTTTGTCGTCAGCCTCCCTCAGCCCGAGCCTGGCGGCAGCTGCGGTGATCCGTTGCAGAGAAGACAGGGAGTCGACGCGCATCACTTCCAACGACAGTTGCTCCCGCAGAAGAGTCTCCTCGCGATGGAGTTCGCCCAGGGATTCTGCCAGGGCGGTGCCATCTGACGAGCGGCGGACGGAGAACAGCAGACTGACCGGTACGGCCAGGGCGGCGGCACCGAGGATTACTCGCCGACGGATCGTCCTGAGGCGGCGGCCCCGCTGTCCGCGGCGCGCTCGGGTCTCGCGACGTCGCTTGCGGCTCATGCCCGTTGCCACCCGCGCAAGCGTGCGCTCCGTGCCCTCGGATTCCGTTGTACCTCCCGGTCCGATGGACGGATCGGCTTCCGGGTCATGGTTGTGCCGAGGGGGACGCCCCTGCAGCGACACACCGGGAGTTCAGGGGGACAGACGCACGCCTTGCTCCAATCGCGGAAGGCGTTCTTTACGATTCGATCCTCCAGAGAGTGGTAGGAGATCACAGCCAACCTCCCCCCGGATGCCAGCTTGTCTCGCAGTGCCGGAAGAACTTCCTGCAAGGCCGCGAGTTCATCGTTGACTGCGATACGCAGTGCCTGGAACAAACGGGCCTTCGTCCCGGCGCTCAGACCCGATCCCAGAACCGTCGTGCAGGCGGCGACCAAGTCATCCGACGTTTCGAAGCGGGCCGAGGCGCGGCGCTTGACCACTTCTTTGGCCAGGCGTCTCCACTTTCTCTCTTCGCCGAACTCCCTGAAGATGCGTCCCAACTCTGCCTCGGCCTCTTCGTTCAACAAATCGGCCGCGGTTCTCCTCCCATCGGTTGTCCCGCCCATCCGCATATCCAACGGTGTGCTCCGACGGAAGGAGAAACCACGAGCCTGTCTGTCCAGTTGGTGCGAAGAAACTCCGAGGTCCAGCAGAGCGCCTTGCACCGTTCCGACCTCCGATCTCGACGCCGCGATTTCTGCGACGTCCCGAAAATTGCCTTCGACCAGGGTGACCCGATCGGCGTATCCGTCTAATCGTGCGGCGGCTGCTTCGATCGCCTCCGGATCCTGGTCCACGCCTATCAGAACCAGCTCCGGGTGCGCGCCCAGCAACAGCTCCGCGTGCCCGCCACCGCCCAAAGTCCCGTCAATCCAGGTGCCCGCCGAAGGCTTCAACAGGTCGACTACTTCATCCGCTAGAACTGGATCGTGTGAGTATCCTTCACTCACCGTGCACCAGCTCCCACTGAGTGCGGCTCAGGCGAACAGGCTTCCGGCGATGTCGCCGGAGTCGCCGTCCGCCCCGTCGACCACCCGTGCAAACCGGGCGGGATCCCATATTTCGATTTTGTCTAATGCCCCGATGAGCAGAGCCTCGCCCTGGATACCGACCTGCGATCTCAGGCGCTCTGCGATCAGGATGCGACCTTGTTTATCTGGTGTGACCTCCTGCGCATTCGCCGTGAGGCCAAGCAGAAGGTGTCGCTTCGATGGCGCGCGTCGGGCCAGGTCGCGCATGCGGCGTTCGACCTCTCCCCAGTTGTCGCTCGGATAAAGCGTCAGGGCGTCGGGATGGGCATGGATCAGGATAAATGAAGCGCCTGCCTCGGCTCCCTTGCGGAAGGCTGCCGGCAGCGTGACGCGCCCTTTCTCGTCTACCTGATTGAGGTAGCTTCCGAGGTATCCGCCCACTGTGCCCCATGATTGTCTGGAAGGTGGTTGTAAGTCCCCACTGAATCCCACTTTTCCCCACTGCGCCCCATTGTACTGATGGCCCATGGGACACGCAACCCCCAGTCCCCCTTCCCTGCACCACGCAAAAAGCCCGGCGAGACGTGATGTCTCGCCGGGCTTTCCGGCCTCTTGCGGGCGGCGTGGCCGCCCGTCGGATCAGAAGACGATCAGCGGCAGGCCTTCCGCACGATCTGCTGCTCCCGATAGAGGTAGACGTCCGTGCTTTCCCGAATCTGAGCCTGGCTCTCCGCCTGGATGCTCCCGGCTCGATTCAGACTGGGCAGAACCTGCTCGAACTGAGCCAACGCACGGCGGGCTGGCTGGCACGCCTCAGCTTGCTCGTTCGCCTGATCAATCCGCACGCCAAGCTGGTAGTGGCTGAACGCCGTAAAGAAGTACAGCTGTTGGCGTGTCTCGCCCGGTTGCGCAAACTGGGTGCCCACGTTGAACAGATCGATCGCACGACCGTATTCGCCGGCCTTGTAATGATCGTTATAGCCGCGGCTGAGCATCTGGCTGGCCACGACATCCGGATCCTCACCGCCGTCGACAGCGGCACGCAGATCCGCGAGCGCGCCTTCCGTGTCCCCACCGCTCAACTTGAAGAACCCGCGCTTGGTCAAGCCGCGCTCGAGCGCAGGATCAAGCCGCATCGCTTCGTTCATCGCCGTGACAGCCGCCGGGAAGTCTTCCATGCGGGCATGCACGTCCGCGCGCAGTGACCTGAGCGACGCATCCTCCGGCAGCTGCGCCTCGGCGCGGTCCGCAAACGACAGGGCAGCGGCATAGTCACCGACCTCCAGGTACGCTGCGACCACGTTCTTCAGAATCTGCGGATCGGTTTCGGCCCCTTTGAGCTCGAGCACCTTGTTGTAGGCTTCGACTGCCAGGAGGATCGCATCCTCATCAGCGATCGCATTGCCCGCCTCGGCCGTGCCGGATGTCGTCCCCTTGTTCAACGCTACGTTGCCAAGGAATTCCCAGAGACCGGCATCCGACGGGTCGACCTCGATTCCCTCCTGCAGCAGGCTGATCGCCGCATCATAGCCGCCGGCCTGCGCAAGCTGGAACGCGATGTTCATCCTCACCGCGGAGTCGCCCGGATTGAAATTCAGGTATTCGCCGTACAGCTCCGATGCGCGTTCCATGTTACCCCGCTGCGCCTCCGTGAAGGCCAGCGAATTCAGGGCATCGACCTCTGCCGGATTCTGCTCGACAACGAACTGGAGGTGCTCAGCAGCTTTGTCCCAGTTGTCGAGACCCATGTACACACGACCCATCAAGTAGTTAGCCGTGGTGCTGGTTGGGTTGAATGCCAGGGCCTGCTCGCAGTTGCGGAGCGCATCGTCGAACTGCTCGGCGCTCAGATAGTCGGCGCAGAACAGCATCGAGCGCTGATAATCGACCTGACCCTCGATGGCGTCCATGATTCTGTCGGCGGCTTCATCGACGCCCCGGCCACCGTCGTCCTGCACGGCAAAGGCGGGGATCGGTGTCGAGTCGCCGGTACGAGCGTCCACGAACTGGACGGCGAACGAGTTGCCGGTCGACGCGCGCTCAACCGTTCCATGAAGGACGAGATCGGCATCGAGGCGACCTGCGAGCTGCCTCCACTGCACGAGTCCGAGATCATCCTCGTCAAGCTTGAGCTTCTTGAGCTCATCCTTCACGGCACGCTCCTCGATGGGCGACAGCGTACCCAGGTCCCCCAGCCGTTTCAGAACTTCTTCCGACACCTTCCGGCCGAAATTCCGCTTCACACCGTTTCCCTGTTCCATCGGCGCGACGAGGACCTTGGCCCGACCACCGCTGGTACCGGACTCCTGGCCGACCGCAGGGCTGGCGAGGCTGAGCGCCATGAGAGTGACCCCGAACGTCAGCACGCCGCTAGGTTTCGCATCCAATCGCATCATTCCGTCCTTGATTCGTTGTCCAAACGGTGAAACGGGGGCTGTCAGCCCTTCGGTTCCACCTCTACGACACTTATGCCGGCATTCAGGTTCCGCCGACGGACGTTCATACCGCCCATGGGCGAAGCTGGATTCGAACCAGCGACCTCCTGCTTGTAAGGCAGGCGCTCTGGACCAACTGAGCTATTCGCCCCCGTTCCCGTCTTCCCCGTCCCGATCGCGCAGACCCCAGAGAAGTCCCAGGGGGGTCAGAATCGCGTATCCGGCAAACAACAGGAGCGGGGCAGCCGTCGTAGAGCCTGAGTTGAGCAGCCAATACCCAAGAAAAACGGCCACGACGCCGGCCCCGAGCAACGCGAAGTTCACGCGAGCTAAGCCGAACAGTCGTGGTCCCCCGGCCCCGTCGGTTACCTGGCTAGGACGACTCCGATCCATCCCCATAGACTAGGCACCAAGTCCGGGTCCGTCAAACTCGGCATACGCGTCGGACTCGGCTTCCAGCTCGTCCGCTACCATCTGTTCCAGGCGTGCCCGATCCCGGCGCACACGCGATATCCCCACGGCGAGCACGAGCGTGGCAACTGCCAGCCAGATCAGGCCTGTGCGACTGAACAGATACAGCCAGCCATAGCGATCGAGCACCTGGCGGCGCCAGCGCTGCTCGAAGTCGCGGCCCGTCAATCCGTAGACGCTCCTGAGTGCCTGCTCGAACGACACTCCGCTGCGCAGCTCGGCGAACAGGCTGGCAAACCCCGGATCCCCCGCCAACTCGTACAGTGTGGCCACCGCTGTGTAGGACAGCAGGTACGCCGTAGGTGGGTCGAAACCGACCCGAAATCCCGTGTCCAGCCCGGCGAGCATGGACTGTCCCCGACGAACCAGGAGAAACTGGAGGCGCCAGCCGTCGTTCCAGTTCCATGTCCCGCTCGCCGCCTGCGCGTAGCCCTCCTGAAACCATCGCGGCACGTTCCCGCCTGTCGCCGCATGCAGCATGACGTGCGCCGCCTCGTGACGATACACGGCTCGGAGGCCGGGGAGATTCCGCTGGGGTCCATCGATTCTCAGGGCGATGATTCGGTCCGCCGGCGCCGCCACGCCGGCCACCCATGGTTCTGCCCTTCCGAGGCCCAGAGAGTCGAGTTCCGCCAGGTCCGAGGTGTACCAGACGACCACGGTGTCGAAAGCCAGGAGCTCCGTCGCCGGAGGCAACCCCGGCATCGGCCCCCAGACCGCGGGGTCAGCGGCCGTCGAGGCAGCCAGATCCTCCAGCCCCGGCGCCGCTCGGGCTACGATCGCCGGTAGCCCTGGCGTCGTCCCGGCCGGGCCATCTTCCGGCTCGGCGACCGTGCCCACACACGCCACTGCGAACAGGATGACCAGAAGCCACGCGCCTGCGTTAACGGTCGACGTCAAACGGTGCCGCCCCGCGCCCAGTCCACGGCCGAAGACAGGGGCTCCGGCAGAGCAGACGTGAAGGCCAGTTTCTCTCCCGATGTCGGGTGCGCGAAGGACAGTCTCGCGGAGTGGAGAAACAGCCGTCCTGTGCGGCGAGCGAACTCTGCCGCCCACACGCCGCCGGCCCCGCCCAATCCCGCTTCCCAACCCGCACCGTAGACCGGGTCCCCTACAACCGGATGACCGGTGGCGCAGAAATGGACGCGGATCTGGTGCGTACGACCGGTTTCCAAACGCACGGCCATCAAGTCGGCCGCGGCCCAACGCTCCAGCCGCCGCACGTGCGTCACTGCAGGCCTTCCTCCGTCAACTACCGCCATGCGCTTCCGATCCTTGGGATGCCGCCCGATCGGACGGTCGATCGTCGCTTCCTCCGGCTCGAACCGCCCCCAGGTGGCCGTGAGATAACCACGTCCGATCTCGCGGCGTGCCAGGGCTGCGGCCAGGGTCCGATGGGCCGCCTCCCGGCGGGCAACGACGAGCAAACCACTCGTGTCCCGGTCCAGGCGATGGACGATTCCGGGTCGGTGAGGGAGACCAACGGTCGACAGCGCTCCCAGCCGGGCCAACAGCGCATTCACCAGAGTTCCGGAAGGATGGCCCGGAGCAGGGTGGACCACGAGACCCGCTGGCTTATCGACGACCACGAGGTCCTCGTCTTCGTATACGATCGTGACGGGAATGTCCTCGGGGACCAGGTCGATCGTGGGGAGCGGCGGCACGTCGACCTGAATCTCGTCGCCGGCGCGCGGCCTGTAGCTCTTCCGCGTCGGAGAGCCGTTGACCTGCACGGCGCCCGCTCCGATGAGCACCGTCACGCGTGATCTGCTGAGCCCGGTTCGGGCGCTGATTACCGCGTCGAGCCGTTCGTCCAGGTCGGCTTCGACATCGATCGTGACTCGATCAGGCGAGTCGTTTCCGCCGTTCACGTTTCTCCTCCAGGTAGAAGGAGACCAGGAGCAGGACCGCACCCACGCTCACAGCCGAGTCCGCTACGTTGAAGATCCAGAATCGATACTCTCCGATCCCGATGTCGATGAAGTCCACCACGCCGGCTTCATACCGCAGGCGATCGATGATGTTGCCGATCGCGCCGCCGCACACCAGCGCCAGCGCCACGAGTCGCATCAGATCCCGGGATGGTGTAGCCCGATACATCAGGACGAGCACGACGAGCGCGACGAGGGAGAGCGCCAGGAAGAACAACCGTGAGTGCTCTCCGATGTTGATGCCGAATGCCGCGCCAGGATTGTGCGTGTACGTCAACCTGAACACATCCCCGAGCACCGGCCGGATCTCGTAGAGGCCGAGAGTGTTGACGACCCACTGCTTCGTGAGCACGTCCAGCAGAACTGTTATCCCGGTAACGCCAGCCAGTATTCGGCCTTTGCCG
>JARFPW010000330.1 GCA_029288095.1 Gemmatimonadota bacterium | reverse complement strand
CTTTTCGACCATGTCACCTTCCGAGACGAGGATCTCGGACAGGTGGAAGTACCCGGTGTGCACGCCGAGCCCGTGGTCGAGGAAGATGCCGTTGCCCGAGAAGTAGAAATCTCCGGCCAGCACGACCCGTCCCCTGCCGGCGGCCAGCACGGGCGCCCCGACCTGGCCCCTGAGGTCGAGCCCGGTGTGCCGGCTCTGCAGCTCTCCGTTGAACACTCGCTTCTGGCCGTACTCGGCCGTCACGTCGTACGGGCGGGGTGACTCGAACGGTCCGTCGATCAACCACTCCGGCGACGCCTGGTTGAGAACGGCCCTGATCTCTCTCCTGTCGCGGGCGATGCGATCCTGGACTTCGGGAGGCGGCGACGAGTACTTCGGGGCCACCGAGAGAGAGGTCTCGTCCCACTGCCGGGCGGCTGCATCCAGGTGGACCGCCTGTTCATACACCGAGCCGTCGCCGAACCGGAACTCGAGCTCCAGGTCCAGGGGACCGTGCGTGTCGATGGGGACGGCAGCGATTCCCAGCCACGTCCCGTGCATGCGACCGAAACGCACCACCTTGCCCGCAAACCGACCGGCCACTGCCTCGGGCACGAGGCCTCCGCGCGGCTGCAGCACCCGGAACGCGATCGCCGATCCCTCGATCGGTGCGGTGGGTGTCCAGGCGATTCCAAACGGAAGTATCGATCGAGTTCTGGGCTCGGCGGCCTCGGCACGGATGGCGGCGACCAGGGAGTCGAGATCGAGTTCGGCAGCGGGTACGGGGTCTGCGGGACCCTCTACCTCGCCCTCTGCTTCCTCCCCCGTCGCTTCCGCTGCGTCGGCTTCCGCCGCCGAGTCCTCGGCCGGAACGACCGCTACCGGGACCACGGTACCACCGACGTCATCGGCCACCGTCTGACTGGAGGTGGCGCAACTGCCGATCGCGAGGGTGAACAGGACCGTCAGGAAAACCGTGGCCGGGAGGCAGGTCCGCCAATGCCGCATCGTGGAGGTCATGGAGGGGAGAATGTGCCGCTATCGCGTCCGGGGCAAGACGTGCCGGCGCACCACTCCGGAATGCCGGGGAGCCCCGCCAGAAGCGGCAACTTGCTTGCTCGCCCGGGTTCTCGCAGGTACCTTTTTCCACTTGTCAGGCCTGCGATTCCGCAGCGCGCGTCTCCGTCACCCGATCAGGGGTCGCCACAGCATGCACGTGTTCGAGAAGTGCGCGAACTTCACCATTGCCCGCGATCTGCGGGTAGCGGGGCTGTATCCGTACTTCCAGAGGATCGAGTCCTCGGCCGACACCGAGGTCGTCATCGACGGCCACAAGAAGGTCATGGTGGGTTCCAACAACTACATGGGACTCACTCACGATCCCAGGATTCTCGAGGCCGCCAAGGCGGCGCTCGACAAGTACGGCAGCGGCTGCACCGGAAGCCGGTTCCTCAACGGAAACCTCGACCTGCACGACCAGCTGGAAGAGGACCTGGCCGATTTCATCGGCAAGGAAGCGGCCCTCGTCTTCAGCACGGGCTACCAGACGAACCTCGGCACCATCGGGGCCCTGCTGGGGCGCAACGACACTGTGTTTCTGGACAAGCTCGACCATGCGTGCATCCAGGACGGAGCTCGGCTGGGCTTCGGCGAGATCCAGCGATTCCGGCACGCCGACCTGGACCATCTCGAGCGGCTGCTCGAGGCGGCCGACCCGGGCCGGGGCAAGATGATCGTGGTGGATGGCGTGTACAGCATGGAAGGCGACATCGCAGACCTTCCCACCCTGGTCCCGCTGGCGAAGAAGTACTCGGCGGCAGTCATGGTGGATGACGCCCACTCGCTCGGCGTCCTCGGCCCTCACGGCGCGGGCACCGCGGCGCACTTCGGCCTCACCGACGAAGTGGACCTGATCACCGGCACGTTCAGCAAGTCACTGGCTTCGATCGGGGGCTTCGTGGCGGCGAGCGCCCTGGTGATCGACTTCCTGCGCAACAACGCTCGGGCACTGATGTTCAGCGCCAGCATGCCCCCGGCGTCCGTCGCCACCGTCATCAAGGCGGTCGAGATCATTCGGACCGAACCGGAGCGACAGGAACGTCTGTGGGCCAACACCCGCCGGATGATGAAGGAGCTCACGATCCTGGGCTTCGACATAGGGGCCACCGAAACGCCAGTGGTTCCGATCCTCATCGGCACGATGGAGAAGACGTTCCTGGTGTGGCGGGACCTGTTCGACGCCGGGGTGTTCACGAATCCGGTGGTACCGCCGGCGGTCCCCGATGGCAGGTGCCTGCTGCGCACCAGCTACATGGCGACGCACACCGACGAACAGCTCGACTTCGTGCTCGAGCAGCTGGCACGGGTCGGTAAGAAGTACGGGGTCCTCGGGCACGGGATCGAGGTGGCGTGACGGCCTCGCGGGACGTACAGGTCATACCGGCGGACGGCAAGAAGGAATTCAACCGGTTTCTCGACCTGCCGTATCGAATCTACGAAAATGACCCGAACTGGGTCGCCCCGCTCCTCCGGGACATGAAGGTGATGTTCGACCCGGAGAAGCACCCCTTCCACAAGCACTCAGAAGTCCAGCCCTTCATAGCCGTGCGCGGCGGTGAGACGGTCGGGCGGATCGCGGCCATCCACAATCGGAATCACGTCGCCTACCACGACGAGCCGGTCGGGTTCTTCGGGTTCTTCGAGTGCGTGGACGAGCAGAAGGTGGCGAACGCGCTCCTGGCCACCGCATCCGATTGGCTGCGGGATCGCGGGCTGGAGGTGATCAGGGGCCCGGCCAGCTTCTCCACGAACGAGAGTGCCGCGCTTCTGGTCGAAGGGTTCGATCGTCCGGCGACCATCATGATGCCGTACAACCCCGAGTACTACGAAGACCTGATTTTAAACGCAGGATTCCACGCCGCCATGGACATGGTGAGCTACTACCTGGACAACAACATTCCGCCGGAATTCCTGCTCAAGCGCGAGCAGCGGCTCGCCAAGAGGCTGGAAGTGTCTCTCCGGACGCTGCGCAAGGAAGACTTCGCGGCCGAGCTCGACCGCGTTCTGCTGGTGTACAACAAGGCGTGGGAGAAGAACTGGGGCTTCGTTCCGATGACGGACGACGAAATCCGATTCATGGCCCATGAGCTCAAGATGGCCGTGATGAAGGACCCCGAGCAGGTCATCTTCGCCGAGAACGAGGCCGGGGAGCCCATCGGCTTCGCCTTGTGGCTTAAGGACTACAACCAGGCCCTGATCAAGGCGAATGGTCGCCTGTTCCCCTTCGGTCTTCTGAAGGTGCTGCGACGGGCGAAGACGATCGACATGTGCCGGGTGCTGACCCTGGGCCTGGTCGAGGAATACAGGCATAAGGGGATCGATTCCCTCCTCATCCTGCGCATCTTCCGCGAAGGGGTGGCGAAGGGAATGACCGCCGGGGAGTTCGGCTGGATCCTCGAGCACAACTACGCCATGCGGAAGCCGATCGAGAAGCTGGGTTCGAACGTGTACAAGCGATACCGCATGTACGATCGGGACCTCGAGTCTGGTGTCTGACACCTCCCACACCGTTCTCATCACCGGGGCCACGGGCTTTCTGGGTAGCCACGTGGCCGACGCCCTGGTCACCGAGGGTTGGAC
>JARFPW010000307.1 GCA_029288095.1 Gemmatimonadota bacterium | reverse complement strand
AGTCTGGAAACCGGGATTCTGGACTCGGACTTGTTCCGGGACCCCGCCGAAGAAGAAGCATACGGCGCCGACCCGCTGGTCCAGCGGCGCATCAGCGCCGCCCATTGGATCGCGATCGGAGTTGAACAACGACGGCTTGTGACCGAGGCGGATCGCCTGACCTTGCCAACCCTGCTGCTGCTGGCCGGAGAAGATCGAATCGTGAGCACAGAGGCTGCGAGAGGCCTGAGTGAAGCACTGCCGGATGTCACGGTTATCGAGTATGCGGATGCGTTTCATGCGCTGCACGCCGACCCGGTTTCAGGTGCGGTGTTCGCGGATTTGATCGAGTGGGCGCGTCAACGGTCCGCCGCGTGAGCGGACTTGTCGGGGTCGCGCCGGACCATGAAATTCCGGAGCCGGCGACGCGTCCCGTAACTTCGGGATGCCGAGGCACGTCACATGATGTGAACCAGATCGACAGATCGGGAGGATAGGTGTTTAACCCGTTTAAGGACCGCCAGGCGGAAGACGCGGTGCCGCAGGCAGATCCGGATACCGAGCAGGCGGATGACGCGAGTGAAGGACTGGCTCCGGAGACCGCCGATGGCGTTTCGTCCGGGGCGGTAGATGTAGTCGGCGTACCGGAAGCCGATGACGACGAGGAGATATCCCTGGAGGCCGAACTCAGCGAACTGCAGGATCGGCACCTCCGACTCGTCGCCGAATTCGAGAACTTCCGAAAGAGGACTCGAAAGGAGAAGGGCGAGTCGCGGACAATCGCCCAGGCTGATCTGGCCTCACGGATCCTCCCGACGCTCGACGATCTCGCGCGCGTAGCCGACACACCCCACGAGAGCACTTCCGTCGAAGCTCTGGACAAGGGCATCGAGTTGATACTGCGCAACCTGCGGAAGCAATTGGAGGATGCCGGGCTCTCTCGGATCGAGGCGGTGGATCAACGCTTCGATCCCGAGGTCCACCAGGGCATCCTGACCACGGAGGTAGATGACCCGGATCTCGACGAGACAGTGTCACGTGTCTTCGTGGACGGGTATGTCTTCCTGGGCCGCCTCGTGCGTCCCGCCCAGGTCGAAGTGCGCCGGTTCACCGTGGAACCGGAGTCCGAAGAGTAATCCGATGGCGACTCGGACGAAGGATTATTACGCCACGCTTGGAGTAGCCGAGAAGGCCTCTCAGGGCGAGATCAAGAAGTCTTACCGTAACCTGGCGAAACAGTACCATCCGGATGCCAATCCTGACAACGAGGCTGCGGGCGAACGATTCAAGGAGATTTCCGAGGCGTATACCGTGCTGTCGGACCCGGACAGCCGCAAGAAGTACGACCAGTTGCGCCGCTACGGAGGGATCGGTGGGTTCCCCGCGGGTACGGCCCGTCCGGGGCAGGCCGGGGGAGACGGCCGCGGATTCCGGTTCGAAGACCTTGGCGGCATCGGCGACATCTTCAGTTCAATATTCGATTTTGGCCGGAAGACGGGCGAGCCTCGCCAGGGACCTGCGCGCGGCCGCGACGTCGAATACCTCGTCGAACTCTCGTTCCGCAAGGCGGTGCGGGGCGGGAAGGTCACGATCACGGTCCCCATTCGGGAGGATTGCGCGAACTGCGACGGCACGGGAGGCGCGCCCGGCTCCACCCTGGACAAGTGTGAGGAATGCCAGGGTCGGGGCTCCGTGACGTTCGGGCAGGGATCGTTCTCCGTGCCCCGACCCTGTCCCGCCTGCTTCGGACGCGGGCAAATCCCGCGCAAGCTGTGCAGTGCGTGTCAGGGCCGCGGGGAGGTAAGTACACGCAAGAAGATAAACATCACGGTGCCGGCAGGAACGGAGGACAGCTCGCGTCTGCGCGTGACCGGGCAGGGAGAGCGAGGACCTGGGGGCGGCCGGCCGGGCGACTTGATCGTCAGATTCCGCGTGAAGGAGGATGCGTTCTTCGAACGGGACGGACTCGACCTCATCTGCGAAATCCCGATAAACCTCGCGCAAGCGACCCTCGGTTCCCGCGTCAAGGTGCGCACGGTGGACAAGAAGCGGATCGTCCTGAGAATCCCTCCGGGCACTCAGAGCGGGACGATGTTCCGGATCAAGGGCCAGGGTGTCGCCAGGGGCGACAAGGTTGGCGATCAGCTGGTACGAGTGGCGATCCGCGTGCCGAGTGACCTGTCGGAAGAGGGCAAGGAGGCCCTTGAACGGTTGGCCGACGCCGAGGGGCTCAAGCACTGATCTGCGGCCGGGCCGGCCGAGTGAATGACGCCGCCACCGACCACCACGTCATCCCGGTAGAGGACGGCACTCTGACCCGGTGTAACGGCATCCTGGGGAAGGAGTAGCTCCAGCTCGAAACCGTCCGGTCCGCAGGACGTAAGGCGCGCCGGGACTATCGGTGCGCCGTGCCGGATCCTCACGCCGAGTTCGTCCCCCGCGGCAGGAGGATCAGTCAGCCAGTTCGCCGCACCGGCAACCAGGGCGGAGGTGGCCAGCGCCTCCCGAGGCCCGATCACGACTTCCTTCGGCTCGGGTCGGATCGCGAGGACGAACATCGGCTCCGGGTACCCGCCCGGCAGGCCCTTCCGCTGCCCGACGGTGAATCGAGCGTACCCGTCATGCTGCCCGCACGGCTCGCCGTCCTCGGTCACGAATGATCCCGGCAGCAGCGCCGGATGATCATCGCCGAGGTAGCGACGCAGAACACCCGCATAATCGTTGTCCGGTACGAAGCATATTTCGAACGACTCTGGCTTGTCGGCCGTGACCAGGCCGATTCGGCGCGCTGCGTCCCTGACGGCCGGCTTCCGAAGATCACCGATCGGAAGATGGAGGCGTGTAAGGACATCCCGCGGAATTCCCCACAGGAAGTAGGTCTGGTCCTTCCTGTCATCGCCTGCGCGGGCGAGTAACGGTGTGCCGTCATGGCGGACGACCCGGGCGTAGTGCCCCGTCGCGATCGCTTCGCAGCCGAGGGAATCGGCTCGCCGCACCAGGTCCCGGAACTTCGTGAAGCTGTTGCAGCGGACACAGGGAATCGGAGTGCGACCGGCGGCGTATTCGCTTACGAAGTCATCGATGACGTCGTCGGTGAATTCCTTCTCCACGTCGAACACCATGTGCGGAATCCCCAGGCGGGCCGCCACCGACCGCGCATCGGCAATTCCCTCGAGTCCGCAGCATGTCTTGCCGGGGCCCGCGACTTCGGAATAGCAGAATGTCTTCAGGGTGGCTCCGACGACACGCTCTCCCCGCTCCACGAGGATGGCTGCCGCCACGCTGGAATCGACACCGCCGGACATCGCGACGAGAATTGAATCGGCCATGGTCAGTTCGCGAACGCCGTGCGCGCGCTCGCTACGGCCGAGATGACTGCATCTCCGGCAATCCGGACCTCTTCGTCGGAGGTGCTCGGGCCGAAGCTGAGGCGGACCACCGAGTAGTCCTCCTCGTTCCCGATGCCCATGGCATTCAGCACGTGTGACCCCGACGCGGTTCCGCTGCTGCACGCAGATCCACTGCTGACCGCCACTCCTGCCATGTCGAGGGCAACGAGCAGCGTCGCCTGGTCGCAGGCTGGAATACCTACGCTCAGCAGGTTGGGAAGGCGCTGGGCAGCGCCGCCGGCATGGATCACCAGACCCGGGATCTCCTCGAGAAACCGCGCGGCAAGGGAATCGCGCATCGCCACGAAGTGCGGGATGTGTGAAGTCCGTTCAGCGACGCATAGCTGCACCGCCCGGGCGAACCCCACGGCGCCGACAGGATTCTGGGTCCCTGGCCACACTCCCCGCTCCTGCGTCCCGCCGAACACCAGCGGCTCGAGGCCCGTACCACGCCGGCAGACGAGCACACCGATGCCCACCGGACCGCCCAGCTTGTGTGCAGTCGCTGTGAGCATGTCGACTGGCGCGGTGTCGCGACGCATGTCCAGCTTTCCGAACCCCTGAACCGCGTCCGAATGAAACAGCGCCCCCCGACGATGCGCGATCTCCACGAGCTCAGGGATCGCCTGAATCGTCCCGACCTCGTTGTTGGCCCACATGATCGAGACCAGTGTCGGCCGGCCGGCAGCGGATTCGAGGATCGCGTCGAGCGACGCCGGCTCGACCTGACCATGCTCGTCGACCGGGAGAACCTCGAGGTCGGCGCCCTCACGGGTCGCTTGTCGTGCCGCCTCAAGCACCGCTTTGTGTTCGATCGCGGCGGTAACGAGCAGCGGCTTCTCCGCCAGCCGCCGCCGGGCAAAGCCGAGGATCGCGACGTTGTCCGAGGCTGTTCCACCCGCCGTGAAGAACACTTCTCCCCGCGCAGCCCCCACGGCCTCGGCGATGTCGGACCGCGCCCGCTCGAGGATCTCCTGAGCACCTCTCCCGCACGCGTGCATGGACGCGGCATTGAAATCAGCCGTGCCCACGACCTCAGCCATCGCCTGCCAGACTTCCGGCCGGAGGGGCGATGATGCCGCGTGATCGAGATAAATCATGCTCTCCATGTACCTGCGTGCTCCTGGTGGCTCGGCGCTCAGAACGTTGAGACCTTGAGCCCGACGACGTCGTCGACCTCCATCGTCTCGTCTGTCAGAAACGGTTCACCGTACGCCCGCCGAATCAGAGACCCGTAGTGGCGATTCTGCGTTTCGATCAGTTCGTACAGCGGCTGGCCCGTCGGAAACGCCTCCCCGGCCTTCACCGCATCGTCGAATTGTGAGGCGAAGCAGCGGATCGCCTGCATCTTCCGCTCAAACTGAACCTCGATATCGACCACGAAGGTGGGCTTGCCGGCGTCTTCCCGAAAGCTCGCCGCGTAGATGAGCTTGGTCGGCCTGTGCGGTGTCCCGGTGCCGAATTTCGCCAGGCCAGCCAGAAAGCACGCGTCGCGAGCCAGTTCCGAACCGATGCGGTGATCCGGATGTCGACCGCGCGGATAGGGCAGCACCACGATTCGAGGCTTCAGATCGCGAATGATGGACACCAGGAGTTCGCGGTTGTCGGGGGAATTGAGCACATGCCCGTCGGGAAGCCCTGCATTCCGCCGCTCTACGACTCCCAGGACTTCTGCCGCCCGGGCTGCTTCAGCCGCCCGTATCTCGGCAGACCCTCGGGTGCCCAGCTCGCCGGCCGTCAGGTCCAGGATCCCCGTCCGGTGTCCCTGGTCCGCACACTTGATGAGCGTGCCACCGCAGGTGAGCTCGACGTCGTCCGGATGGCTGCCGATCGCCAGCACGTCGAGGCCGGTTTCAGCCATGATCAGCCCTCCGGGCTCTGGGGATTACTCGTATCTCAGGGCCTCGACCGGATCCTTCGCCGCTCCTCGCGCGGCCGGATACAGGCCAAATCCGACTCCGGTAAGGACCGATGCCAGGAGCGCGATAGCCACGGCCCACAGCGGCACCGACGCCGGGACAGGCGTCAGCGCTTGCACGAGCCAGGCGACACCGCCACCGAACAGCAATCCGATGGCGCCGCCCACGGCCGTAAGTGTGGACGCCTCCACGAGGAACTGCAACAGCAGGTCGCGCCGTCGGGCGCCCAGCGCCTTGCGGAGACCGATCTCGCGCGTGCGCTCCGTGACCGAGATCATCATGATACCGACAACACCGATCCCGCCCACCATTAGACCGACACCTGACAGGGCGATCATGACCGCAAACAGCACACCCGTCAGCTGATTCCAGAAGTCGAGGACTTCGTCCTGGGTAATCAGCGCAAAGTTGTCCGCCTCGCCGGGCGACAGACCCCGGATCTGCCGCATGCGGCCTCGTACGGCATCCAAGGCTACTTCGAGCTCCACGTCCCCATGCGGGACGATCGTGAAGTACATCATGCGATCCCAGAACGGCAGGTACTTGTCCGCCGCCCAAAACGGGATCAGGACGTAGTGCGAGGCGAGCCCCGCGAACAGATTCTCTCCGGCGTCGAAGATACCGACCGTCCTGAACACGGCCTGGCGGCCATTTGGTCGGCCCACCCGCATTGACTGCAGAAGCGGATCATTGCCCTTCCAGAGATCCTCCGCGACGTCCGCATCTACTAGGGCGACGGGTGTTCTCCGATCGTTTTCAACCTCCGAGAAGTTCCTCCCGTCCGTGATGTCTCCGCCGCTCATCTCCACGTAGCGGGACGTGGTAGCCTGGAGCGTGATCCGTACGTCCTCCCCGTTGGCCATCGCGTGGTGGCCCTCCTGGCCGAGGTCCGCCATGGCCGCCGCGTACTCGATCTCCGGCAAGCCTTCCAATTGCTCGGCCCAGCGCGGATCGAGAACCGGGTTCTTCATGAACGCGCTCTCGCCGTCCGAGTTGTCCTCGAACCCCTGCATGGCATGTGCAACATAGAACGTATTTGGCCCCGCAGCGGCGATAATGTCTTTGAAGCTCGAGTCCACGCCCTCTACAACAGCCGCCATCAACATGACGACAATTACTCCGATCGCGACGCCCAGAATCGTCAAGCCGCTGCGAACCTTGTTGCCGAGCAGGGAGTCGACGGCCACGCGAACTCCTTCACGCAGAGTCGGAATGAGGCCCATCCCGTGACCTCTACTCACTGCGCAGAGCCACGATCGGGTCCTGGACCGCCGCCTTCCAGGCCGGATAGATCCCGGAGGCGATGCCGACGGTGAGGCCAATGGTCAAGGCTACGAAAATTGCCCAGGCCGGAACGGCGGCAGGCAGAGGCGAGATCCTCTCCACCAGGGTGGCGAGGCCAATCCCCAGGAGAATCCCGACGCCTGCTCCGACGAGCGAGAGAGTGGAAGCTTCAGCCAGAAATTGGAGCAAGATATCCCGCCGCCGCGCTCCGATCGCCTTTCTCACGCCGATCTCCTTGATCCGTCCAGCTACCGACAGGAGCATGATATTCATGATCACGATTCCCCCCACGACCAGCGATATCAACACGAGGCCAGGGACGGCGGTCATAAGAATCCTCGAGATTGTCCGCCAGGTTCCGAGGATGTCGTCGGACGTTTCGAAATGGAAGGTGTTTTCCTCACCGGGCCTGAGCCTACGATCGGATCGAAGAGCTGCCTCCACCGCCTGCTGAGCCTCTACAAACTCATCCTCCGTTCGCGTCTTGACGCTGATCGCGTCCACCTCGTTCTTGCTTCGCGAGAAACGCTGGCGGTAGGCAGAGAAGGGAATCAGAATTGCTGCATCACGGAAGCCGCCGAGCATGCCGCCCTGCCTCTCGAACGTCCCGACCACTCGGAAGCGGTGCGCTCCGAGCCTGAGTTCCTTGTCGATCGGCGACTCATTCGGAAACAGGCTCTCGATGATGTCGGAGCCGATAACGGCGTTTCTGAGCCCTCGCCGCTCATCGAGTTCCGACAGCCCACGGCCTGTTTCCACGGTCCAGCCCTGGAGCTCCGCGTAGTCGGGGGACCCGCCAACGAGACGGACATTGGTCCGTCGCTCGTCCCCGCGTCGCACATCGGGCAGCCCTCGGTCTTCATAGAAAGAGACGAGCCAGGCCTCTGGCACGGCCCCCTGGACGATCTCTACGTCCCTCAACGTCAGTTGTGGGTTCCGGGCGGCACGTCGCCGTGCATCGTCCTGCTCGTTGCCCGTGACGACCCTGCGCCGCCGAACGACGGTAAAGGTGTTCACGCCGGCCAACGTCCCCGCTACATCCTCCTCGACGTAGCGGTTCATGCCCTCGACAATCGTGATCACGGCGATCAGGAAGGTCACACCAATCACCACGCCGAGAAGCGTAAACGCAGACTTGAGCTTGTGCGCCCACACCTGCTGCAGAGCGAGGACTACGCCTTCGAGCGGATTCAACGAACGCTCAGACCCCGAAGGGCCGATGCTCGAGCTTCGCGTCGTGCGACTCGATCATGCCGTCCCGCAGCGTGATCACCCGTTGCGCGCGCTCCGAAATGTCCGGTTCATGGGTGACCATGATGATCGTCTGGCCCTCCTGATGAAGCTCATCGAACACGTGCATGATGTCTGCGGAGGTCACGGAATCCAGGTTACCCGTCGGCTCATCCGCCAGCAGAATCGACGGTTCGTTGACGAGAGCGCGTGCGATGGCAACACGCTGTCGCTGACCGCCGGAGAGCTCGTTTGGCTTGTGATCCATCCGGTCGGCCAAGCCCGTGCGCTCCAAGGCCACCTCGGCGCGGCGGCTGCGCTCCTTGGCGGAGATCCCGGCATAGATCAGCGGCAATTCCACGTTGTGGAGGGCCGTAGCGCGCGGAAGCAGGTTGAACGTCTGGAACACGAAGCCGATTTCGCGGTTGCGAATCCGGGCCAACTCGTCGTCCTCGAGCCCCTGGACAGCCACTCCATTGAGCGTGTATTCCCCCGCCGTTGGTGTGTCGAGGCAGCCCACCAGGTTCATGAGCGTCGATTTTCCGGATCCCGACGGGCCCATTACGGCGATGTACTCGTTTCGCCGAATATCGACGTCCACGCCACGAAGGGCATAGACGGTCTCCGAGCCCATCTCGTACTCCTTCCGGAGCCCGCGCGTCTGTATGATTACTTCTTTCTTATCCATTAATCCTGGCTCTCCGCTTCAGATCCCGTACCCGCGCTTGAACTCCGATCCTCATCCACCCGCACCTCGTCTCCATCCGACAGGTCGCGGATCGCCTGGAATGTCCCCGACACGATCGTCGCTCCCTCTTCCAGGCCGCTCACGACCTCGAAGTAACTATCGCCCGCTATGCCTACCTCCACCGGCTGGAAGCGGGCGATGCCGTCCTCGACAACGAAGACTCCCTCCACGCCGTCCTCATTCCCAGGGTCCTCTCCGACCGACGTCGTGTCGCTCTCGTTGGGGATAGCTTCGAACTCATCCGCATCGAGGAGCGTCAAGGCGATGATGGGGATAGACACGGCATCCGGCATGACCTCTGTGATAACATCCGCGGTTGCCGAGAGATCAGTCCTCAGCTCGGCGTCCGTATCGTCAAGCGTGACGCGCACCTCGAAGTCGATTGCCTGGTCGCTTCCCAGGGAAGCGCGCGGGCGGAGCGAGCTATTTCCGATCGTCGTCACGCGTCCGACAAACTCGCGGTCGCCGAAGGCGTCGATCCTGACCACAGTGGAGTCACCGGGCGAAATCTCAGGAACGTCCGTTTCGTCCACCTCGATCACCGCCTCCATGACGCTCATGTCCGAGACTGTGAGGAGAAGGCTGCCAGGGTTGTTCATTGTCCCGACGACCGCTGTCTCGCCGCGCTCCACGTTCAGCCGCGTAACCCGACCGCTCATCGGCGCGCGGATCACCGTCTTGGAGAGCTGATCCTCGGATTCCCGGACCCCCGCACGCGCGGCCTCGACTCCGTGCCGCGCGGATTCCGCGAGCCGTGCCTGCACTTCCGACGTGGTGCGCGCGGTCTCAAACTCGGTTTCGGTGACCATCTCCGGCAGCCGGGATTTCAGGTCGCGAATACGTTCCCAGTCGCGGGAAGCTTGGTCCGCGCCCGCTCGTGCCCGAGCCTCCGTCGCTATTGCATCGGCCAGAGACGCCTCTGATCTCTGCAGGGCGGCCTGGAACCGGGCGTCGTCGATGACCAGCAGGAGCTGGCCCTCATCGACGTCGTCACCCTCCTCGACCGTCAATTCGACGATGCGTCCGGACACGTCCGCGCTAATGTCGACTGCAGTCTTCGGCTCTATGTGACCCGTGGCGGACACACGCGCCACGAGATCGCGCCGTTCCACGTTTTCGGTTCGTACGCGCACGCCATCGCCGCGGCCGCCCATTAACGCACTCACCATAAGGATCGCGACAAGGGCGAACACTCCGACGCCGATCAGGATCTTCTTCTTACGTGACATATCTCAACGAGAGTTTGGGATCGTAAAGGGATTCCGCAGGCCACCGGGCCTCCGGATGTTTCAACTTACGGGCTGCCTCGCCAGCTTGTTTCGTCCCGCCGCCTGACGTAACACGCGATGCGTCCCCGGCGTTGCCGGTTCAACCCGCGCCTGGTCCGAACGCGAACACGGCCTTCAACAGCACATACGCGCCCATGAGCACGCCGATCGCGTTCGCCGCCGACACCTATGGATAGATGCGGCTGACACCAATGCCGAGAACGATCATCGTCCACATCCCGAACAGGTTCAACCCGTTCAGGAACCCGAACAGCCACCCGTCGCGCTCGATGCCCGGGACCAGGAGGTGCAGTGAGAGGGTCGACCGGAGATCTCCGTTGGCAAGGATCAGCGGCAGCACGACCAGCGCCCCGACAGCGTTGATGATCTGGGCATGTACAGTCGCCGAGAACAGCTGCTTGAACGTGGCGGCCCCACCCAGGAGAACGCTGTAGAGGAGCTTGAGCAGGCCGGCGATCAGGGCGAACAGCAGGAACGGCCCGGCGACGGCCATCGCCCAGCCAAGCATGCGAAGGAAGGGAAGCGAAGTCTCGGTCGCTTCGACCTGTTCCGGCGTCGCGTCGGCCGGCAGACCGGCCATCACGGCCTCTCGAAACAACTCCGCGGGAATCGCGAACTGGATAAGCAGTCCGACCGCGATCGATATCAGCATTGCATCCAGCCACACCGGGCGCTCACGCAGGGCGTCGAACAACTCAGCAGGCGCGACGAACACGCGCACGATACGAACGGGCAGGCTCGGAAGCGTCGTCTCGGTTCCGTCCATGGATGGTTCCTGACTCAAGGTGTCCTCCTTCAGTTGCCCGGTCGACGTACGCTCGTCCACCGCCGGTCCGGGATCTCGACCATGAGAATGCGTCCATCGGCCGGATCAGCCCACACGACGTGCTGTTCGCCTCCGACATCCAGGTCGTAGCGACTGGCCGGCCGGGCGGCGCCCGCCATCGTGATCTCGGTCGTGGTCACCGAGTCGACGCGGACGGTATGCTCCAATCCGCGTCCGGGACGTATGGCCACCAGATCCAGCGGAAGTCCTCCTGCGGCGTTGATCCGTCGGATCACGAAATAGTAGTGCTGAGCAATGCCGGGCCCGAGAAGCACCTGGTGGGGAGTCGCCAGCAGCTCCCTCATCCTGTCTCCTTCGTCACTCGACGTCGTGATCCTCAGCCGTGTGCCGTTACGGGTCACGATCAACGTGCGCGCGGGCCCACCGACGGAACGCGTCTCGAAGCGCACGGGTGTGAAGGCTCCGTCAGTACGTAACCCGAACTCGGCGGATCGCAGCCAGGTACCCTCGGCCTCGAGCTGAATCCTGCCCACCGCCATGAACCCCTCACCCTGTCGCCTGATCGCGAAGGTCTCCGTGCCCGCCACCCTGTCGCCGATTGTGATGTCATAGCGGCCCTGGTCGACGAGATTCGGGTCCTGCCCGGTCGCCGCCGCCGGCACGGACAGCAATACTGCCGTGACGATCGTGACGAGACCTGGTCTAGGCATTGAGACGGTCGACGATGCGTTCCACCAGGTATTCATAGATTCTTCGTCCCTTTTCTTCGGTGGCCTCGGCGGGAAACTCGCCTGCCGATCCATCGCGGTGCACGGTTTCCGGGGCCAGATAGAGCATCAGGGACGCCTCGAACT
>JARFPW010000304.1 GCA_029288095.1 Gemmatimonadota bacterium | reverse complement strand
CGCCCGGCCAGATCATTCACGAGGTGGGCGGCGCCATCATGGGCAGCGACGCCAGACGATCAGTGCTCAACCAGTACTGCCAGTCGTGGGAGGTGCCCAACCTGTTCGTGACGGACGGCGCCGGCTTCGTGTCGAACGCTGACAAGAACCCCACGCTCAGCATCATGGCAATCGCGTGGCGGGCCTCGGAATACCTGGTTGACGAGTTGAACAAGGGGACGATCGGATGACCGACGAACAGAAATCGCGTATCGATCGGCGCACCGCTCTCAAGGTAATCGCGGCCGCCGCCGCGGCACCCACAGTGCTTTCGGCGTGCGAACCGGGCGAGACCGATACGTCCGCGCCTTCTCCGGGGACCATGAACCCGCTCGCCGTCGGTACGCCATCGGACCCCGACTTGCTTGCCCCGGTCGTTCCGTGGGAGAAGTCACTGACGTCGGACGAACTCGATACGCTGGCCGTTCTGTGCGACCTGATCATTCCGGCCGACGATCGCTCACCGGCCGCAAGCGAGCTGGGCGCCCATGAGTTCATCGACGAGTGGGTGAGCGCCCCCTACGACGGAATGAAGAAGGACAAGGTTCTCGTGCGCGGGGGGATCGTGTGGCTCGACGGTGAATCAAACCGCCGGTTTGGAGCCCGGTTTCGCGACCTTACGACTGCCCAGATGACGGAGATCTGCGACGATATCTGCTACGGACCGGACGCCGGGCCCGAGTTCCAGGCCGCCTCCCGCTTCTTCGACAAGATTCGCGATCTCACGGCCACTGCTTTCTACACGACGAAGGAGGGAATGGAAGACGTCGGATATGTTGGCAACGTTCCCCTGTCGCAATGGGATCCACCGCCGCCGGAAGCCTTGCGCCACGTTGGCCTCTCCTGACCGCCCATGAGGATTCCATGACTGCCACCGACTCGGCCGACGCCCGACGCCTGTTCATCGGCGCCTGCTTCGCCTTGATCGCCACATCCGTCGCGTTCGCCACGGTGGGCGCTGTCATGTTGGCCCTCAAACGCGACTTCGTGCTCACGAATCAGCAGGTCGGGTGGATCGGAGGGGCGGCTCTGTGGGGGTTCGCGGTCTCACAGCTGATCTTCGCGCCGCTGTGCGATACGCTGGGGATGCGCTTCCTGGTGCGCCTGGCGTGGCTCGGTCACATGGTCGGAACGCTGGTGATGATCCTCGCGAGCGGCTTCTGGCTGCTGTTCGCAGGCGCCCTGGTGATTGCGATGGGCAACGGACTCGTCGAAGCAGCCTGCAATCCGCTGGTCGCGACCCTGTATCCCGACGACAAGACCGTCAAGCTCAACCAGTTTCACGTGTGGTTTCCCGGCGGAATCGTGTTGGGCGGGCTGGCGGCATACAGTCTCGACACTGCGGGCCTGGGCGCGTGGCAGGTCAAACTGGTGCTGATCCTCATCCCGACCTTGATCTACGGCGTACTACTGCTGCGGCAGCCGTTTCCGGCAACGGAAGGGGTGGCGGCAGGGGTCGGCGTCGGGGAGACGTTCAAGGCAGCGTTCACCACACCGCTGATGTGGGTCATGTTGATCGCGATGGCGATGACCGCGTCCGTCGAACTCGGCCCCAACCGCTGGGTGCCAGCCGTGCTCGAAGCCGGCGGCATGCCCGGGATCCTCGTGCTGGTGTGGATCAGCGGTCTGATGGCGGTCCTGCGGTTCAAGGCCGGTCCGGTGGTGCGCCGTCTGTCGCCGACCGGGATTCTGCTTTCTTCGGCCATATTGTCGGCGCTCGGCCTGCTGGGCCTCTACCAGTGGGGATCCGGAATAATGGCCTATGCAGCGGCCACGGTGTTCGCGGTGGGCGTCTGCTATTTCTGGCCCACGATGCTTGGGGTGGTGTCCGAGCGTGTCCCGCGCAGCGGAGCTCTCGGCCTCGGCCTCATGGGCACGGTGGGGATGGCCACCGTAGGTCTGATCACTGCGCCGCAGATGGGTCGCGTCGCCGACACGTACGCGCACGAGAGGCTCCCGGTGGCGGAAAGCGTGGATCTGTTCGCGCGCGCCGAGACCGAACTGGCGGATATGGAAAAACCTGATGCGATGGCCGCCCTTGCCGCTGCAGCGTTGGTAGGTCGTGAGCATGCGGCGACCGGAGACCTGCCGTCCCCCGCGACGGCCAATGCGCTTCGCGCCGTCATCGGAGCCGACGTCGGAGACCTGAGCCGGGAGGCCGGGGCGATCCTCGGACCGGCGGACAACTTTGGAGGGCGGGTTTCATTCCTGTACGTAGTGCCGCTGTGTCTACTCCTGACGCTCATCTTCGGAACGATGTACCTGAGAGACCGGCGTGCAGGCGGATACCGAAAACGTGACATCGGGGCATCGGTTTGAAGATTCGCTACGGAATGGTCGGAGGCGGCCCGGGAGCGTTCATCGGCGGCGTGCACCGCATGGCCGCAGCCCTGGACGGCCGGTTCGAGCTGGTGGCTGGCGCGTTTTCCTCGAATGCCGACCGCTCGAGTGAGGCGGGCCGGGACCTCGGAATCGCTCCGGCTCGGACCTACGGATCGTTCGTCGAGATGGCACAGTCCGAGGCTGCCATGCCGGAGGACGAGCGCATCGAGGTCGTCTCGATCGTCACTCCGAACCACCTGCACCATCCGGCGGCCATGGCGTTTCTGCAGTCTGACGTTCACGTGATCTGCGACAAGCCGTTGACCACGACGCTGGCCCACGCGGAGGAGCTGTGCAGGGAGACGTCCGAGAGAGGACTCGTGTTCTGCGTCACACACAACTACTCGGGCTATCCGATGGTGAAGGAGGCGCGCGAGCGTGTGCGCGCGGGCGACCTGGGGTCCGTCCGCAAGGTGGTGGTCGAGTACTCCCAGGGTTGGCTGGCAACCCTGCTCGAAGCGGAGGGTCACAAGCAGGCCTCCTGGCGAGCGGACCCTGACCGGGCCGGCGTCTCGTCGGCGCTCGGTGACATCGGCTCCCATGCGCAGCACCTCGCCCACTATGTGACGGGTCTCGAGATGGATGAGTTGTTCGCAGATCTCGGAACCCTGGTCGAGGGTCGCGTGCTGGAGGACGACGCCACCGTGCTGATTCGATACGGCGGCGGCAGCCGTGGGCTGCTCACGGCGTCGCAGGTCGCGACCGGGGAGCGCAACCACCTTCGCCTGCGTGTATACGGCAGCCGGGCCGGTATGGAGTGGACACAGGAACAGCCGGACCGGCTGCGGCTGGTCGCGTCCGACGGGACGGAGACCATTCTGCACACC
>JARFPW010000277.1 GCA_029288095.1 Gemmatimonadota bacterium | reverse complement strand
GTCTCGAAGCGCCGCAGGAATCGGAATGGACGCACAATATCGAGCTTTCTGCCTCCCTGTATTACTACTACTGAAGGAATCCGCATCGTAGCGCCGCTGGCACCCGAGGTCGAAGTCGAACTTCGCTACCGCGACGAAGTCGTGGTGCGCTGGGAGTGCTCGCCTTTGCACCTGGAGGACCTGGCCCGCGGTTGGCTCCTCGGCGAAGGCCGTCTGGCCAGGACGGAGCGCATCGGTGCCGTCCGGCTCGACCCGGACGCTAGTTTGATTTTGATCGACGGCCCCCCGCTGGTACGTCCTGCCGCGATCGAGCCAATCCCTGTCCAGGCTACGGCCGAGATCGCCGCGGGATTCGCTGCACCGGACGTCCTGCGCCCGTTATACGAAGAGATGTTCGCGCACGCCGAGCTGAAGCATAGGACGGGCGGAGTGCACACCGGGGCTCTGGTCGTCGCCGGAGAAGTGCGATTCGTGCGAGAGGACGTGAGTCGTCACTGCGTGGTCGACAAACTCCTCGGCGCAGGCTGGCATGACGGCCTGCCTCCACACGACTGTCGACTTCTCCTGACGAGCCGCGTGTCCGGCGCGATCGCGGCCAAGGTTGCCCGTGCCGGTGTTCCCATCGTCACGACGATGTCGGTGCCGACGACGCTGGCAGGGGCAGTTGCGGGGCAAGCAGGGGTCACGATGGTCGGGAGGGCCCGCAGCTCCAGTCCGCATATCTATCGAGGCGAGGGCTGACGTGGCCGCGCCCGGGCAGATTCTCGCCGTGCTTATGGCTGGAGGCCAGAACCGTCGATACGGGTCGCACAAGGCGCTGGCCACGGTCGGTGGGGTGCCGATGATCGATCGTGGCCTCGAGACGCTCGATCGCGTCTGTCCGGAGGCCGTCATCATCGCCAACGATCGCGGACCGTACGAGCACACCGGCCGCGACATACGCCCGGACAAGCGTCCGGGCATGGGTGCGCTCGGCGGGATTCTGAGTGCGCTCGGGTGGGCTGCAGACGTCGGGTGCGAGGGAGCTCTGGTTCTCGCGTGTGACATGCCGTTCGTGCCGCCTGAGCTCCTGGCTGAGCTGGTTCGACGGGCCGAGCCCTCCGGAGTGACTGTTGCCGAGAGCGATGGCCCACGGGGCATCGAGCCACTGTGCGCCGTCTACGGAACCGACTGCCTGTCCTATATCGAGCAGGCGCTGGACCGGGATGAGCGCGCGGTTGTATCGTTTTTCCCGGACGTGCCGGTGCAGATCCTGGATCGGGCGACAGTCGCGGAATTCGGCAGGCCCGAGCGGATGTTCTTCAACGTGAACCGTCCGGACGAACGCAAGTTGGCGGAGGAGCTATTGTGAATTCGTTGATTCGACCTTCTCCCAATCGGTGGCAAGCCCGCTGGTTGGCTTTAGCAATACTGCCGGTACTCGCCGCTCCCGACCTGCTCGTGGGGCAGTCCGCCGAGCCGACGCACGAACCTGGAAAGGCGAGGGTGTCGGCTGAGATCACATCGCCGGGCGAACTGGCTCGCCGGATAGACCAGATTCTCCAGGACCCGGCTCTCGCGCGTGCGCACATCGGGCTGACGGTCCAGGTCGCTGAGACTGGGGAGGTCCTGTACACGCGCGACGGTGAGAAACGGTTCACCCCTGCGAGCAACGTCAAGCTCATCACTGGTGCGGTCGGATTGGCCGTACTCGGGCCCGAGTATCGCTGGGCGACCAAGCTCATCGCGGACGGGCCGATCAATGACGGCGCGCTCGAGGGCAACCTGTGGATCATCGGAGGCGGAGATCCGTCTCTTGAGCGTGACGAACTTCGGGCCTGGATCAAGCATCTGCGGATGGCCGGCATTCGCCGCATCGACGGAGACGTTATCGGTGACGACCGGGTGTTTTCCGAGCCCCAATGGGGCAGGGGTTGGATGTGGGACGACCTGTTTGCGGGGTGGTCGGCCGGAGTAAGCGGTCTTCAACTCGCTCCGAACACGGTTAACGCGGCGATCGTGCCCGGAGCGGATCTCGGCGATTCCACGAGCATGGTCCTTCGAGCAAAGGGGCCATCGCTTCCGATCAGCAATCGCGTCCTGACGGGCGCGCCCGGGTCGGACGTCCGGCTCCAGTTCGTGCTCCCACCCGACGGCGGAAACGTCGAGTTGAGAGGATGGGTCCCGCTCGGTCCGGATTCGGTCCGGTTGTATCTCGCGACGCCCCATCCGACGCACTACCTGCTCGATTGGATGGAGAGCCTTTTGTCGGCCGAGGAAATCGTGGTGGACGGGGACTTCCGCCGCCCCCGGAGGGGTGAGAACCTGGCCGACGACTACTGGAGCCACGTTGCGCTCTCGAGTCCGTTCTCCCGAGTGCTGGGCGACATGATGAAGCCCAGCGACAACCAGATGGCGGAGACGATTCTTCGGACGATCGGGCTCGAGGAAGGTAGCGCGGGATCTCCGGAGGAGGGCATCCAAGTCGTCGGCTCCTCGCTCGCGGACTGGGGCATCGAGCCCGGGGCGATCGAATTGGCAGACGGCTCCGGCCTGTCCCGCTACAACGAGGTGACGCCGAACGCGATCGTGCGAATGCTGAGAGCCGTATGGCGGCATCCCGACTACAAGACGTTCTTGCACGGGCTCCCGGTTGCCGGTGTTGACGGAACCATGCGTCGCAGGCTCGTCGCTACTCCGGCGTTCGACAACGCGCACGCCAAGACCGGGTCGATGTCCGGAGTTCGGGCGGTCTCCGGGTATCTGCTCGATGGTAGCGGTGAGACCCTGGTGTTCAGCCTCCTGCTGAACGGGTACGACGCGCCCGGGTCGGTTGCCGTCGCGCTCGAGGATCTGTTGATCGAACAGATCGCACTGTACAGGCGTCCGATAGAGCCGGGGTGGCCGGAGCTGCGCTCCGTTCCGTGACCCTATCTTCTTCTCCGGACTGGCTGGACGCCGAGGAAGCGCTCGACCGCATCCTCGACGCGTGCGCGATTCTGCCTGAAGAGGAACTCGACCTTCGCGCCGACGCCCAGGAACTGGGTTCCGGCCGGGCGATGGCCGAGGACGTGCGAGCCAATCTCGACCACCCGCCGTGGGATAACAGCGCGATGGACGGCTTCGCCGTGCGTGATGCGGACGTGAGCGACGCCAGCGTCACCATGCCCATTACGCTTCCCGTCTCGCAGGACATCCCGGCCGGGCGTTTCCCCGAATCTGAACTGGCGCCCGGCACGGCGGCCCGAGTGATGACCGGCGCCCCCGTGCCCGCCGGCTGCACCGGAGTTATACGGATAGAACACACGGACGGAGGTTCGGGCGACGCTGTCCGTATCGACCAGGCTACGGACGCGACGCGCAACATCCGGCGGCGGGGGGAAGATCTGGCTCGTGGTGACCTCATCGCACCGGCCGGCGCCGCGGTAACGCCCGCCGTCGTCGGATGTCTCGCCATGCAGGGCATCGAACGCGTGAGAGTGCGTCGGCGACCGCGCATCGCGGTGCTGGCGAACGGCGATGAACTCGCCGATTTCGGGGCCGTGGAGGAAGTGCGTGCGGGCCGAAAGATCATGAACTCCAACAGCCATGCGCTGGCGGCTCAGCTCCGGGAGGCGGGGGCCGTGCCGGTGGATCTTGGAATCGCCGAGGACACCGTGGAAGCGGTCCGGGCGGCGCTCGGCCGGGCCACCGGATGTGACGGCGTCATTTCGACGGCCGGTGTGAGTGTGGGCGATCATGACCACGTCAGACGTGCGCTCGACGAGTTGGGGTACCACCAGTCGTTCTGGCGAGTGCGCATCCGGCCGGGGAGTCCAATGACCTTCGGCACCTTGGACGGCCGGCCGTTCTGGGGCCTGCCCGGTAATCCGGTCAGCGCGATGGTCACGTTCGAGATGTTCCTGCGACCGGCCGTCCGGAAGATGGCCGGTCATACCCGGGTTCGACGCACACGCGTTACAGTGCGCTCCGCAAGTGATATCTCGTCGCCGGAGGACCTCGCCCACTTCTATCGCGTGCGGCTGTCGAGAGGGCCGACAGGGGAGATCGAAGCAGCGCTGACGGGTCCTCAGGGCTCGGGGATCCTCACCTCGATGGTGGAAGCGGATGGTCTCGCCGTGCTGCCCGTCGGCGTCACGCGAATCGGCGTCGGGGAGCCTGTCGAAGTCGTTCTTCTCCGTGACATCCCCTGATGAACCAGGCTCTCGAAGCGGGGATTCTGTTGTTCGTTGGCACTCGTCGGGGCTTGTTTCGGTTTCGCTCCGATGCGGGACGACAGGCGTGGGTCTGTGACGACCTCCAGATCGCCGGGCACGAGATCTATCACGCCACCGTAGAGGCGAGATCCGGCGTGGGGTACGCGGCAGCGTCGCACCCCGTGTGGGGCGCTCACGTCTATCGCACGGACGACTTCGGTGAGACCTGGACCGCATGCGGCGGCAGACCCCGATTCCCTGCGGATCTCGAGCGGGAGGTCCGGGCGGTCTGGCATGTCGCGCAGGGCCGCTCGCCGGGCGGGGACGACAGGGTGTACGCGGGTGTCGAACCGGCCGGGTTGTTCTACAGCGATGACGGGGGAACGACCTGGGCATGGAACGCCGAGCTGGAGGCGCACCCGACTCGAGGAAGTTGGCAGCCGGCAAAGGGTGGCATGGCACTTCATTCGATTCAGACGACCGCGACCGTCCCGGAAAGGCTGTTCGTCGCCCTGTCGGCAGGCGGATGCTATCGGACGAATGACGCTGGAAAGACGTGGGACGCCATCAACCAGGACGTACGTGCCGACTTCTTGCCCGATCCGCTGCCGGAGTCGGGACAGTGTGTACACAGTCTACGTCTTCACCCTGCCGAACCAGCGCGCCTGTACCAGCAGAATCACTGCGGCACGTATCGATCGGACGACGCCGGCGATTCCTGGATCGAGATTACGACCGGCCTGCCGAGCGATTTTGGCTACGTGATCGGGTTGCACCCGGCGGATCCGGATCGTTGCTGGGTGATCCCCGAGGAGAGTAGTCACCTCCGCAGTGTCTGCGACCAGCGTCTCAGGGTATTCGAAACGGAAGACGCGGGGATGAGTTGGACGGCGAGGGTCGGGGGACTCCCCCAGGAGCAGGCCTGGGTGACGGTAATGCGGGAGGCGCTGGCGACAGATGGCGCCCACCCCTGCGGGGTCTACTTCGGCACAGCTACCGGCCATCTGTTCGGGTCCCCGGACGGAGTCACCTGGACGGTTCTGGCCAGCCACCTGCCGAAGATTCTGTCCGTCGAGGCATGCCGGGTCAGCTGATCAGCTGATCGGTCAGCTTGACCCCGTCCATTCGAGCGCGACCGCTCCACTCGAATAGCCGCCCCCCACCGCTGTCAGTACGATTCGCGCCCGGTCCGGCAGGCTTCCGTATGTGCCGCGTATCAACTGATCCAGAGTAATCGGTACGGTCGAGGCCGACACGTTTCCAATGTCTTCGATCGCATGGATCACGCGCCCCTTACTGAGCTTCAATGCCCGCTCCAGTCCAACCGTGATGCGCTCGTTAGCTTGATGAGGGACCACATAGTCCACGTCGTCCCACGTCAACTCAGCCGATTCCAGCGCGTTCGTCGCCACGACCTGCATTGTGCGGATGGCGTGCCGGAGGACATTGGCTCCCCCGGCCATGCTGATCTTGTTGTCAGCATCCGCGCCCGGTCCCCACCCCTGCCCTACCAGGTTCAGGTGGTCAGGTGAGTATTCCGCCCGGAGGACGGGAGCGGAGAGAACGCGTCCCGGTCCCGGGCTTGAGGTCAGCACCGCTGCACCGGCTCCGTCGCCAAATAGAACCGCGGTTTTCGGATCGGTATAGTCCGTGACCCTGGTGAGGGCGTCGCCTGACACCACGAGCACCGCATCGGACTCTCCCGTCGTAACATGCATGTACCCGACGCTCAGTGCGTGGATGAAGCCGGCGCACGCCGTGTTCAGAACGAATCCGGGCAACGCAGGGGCCCCGATCCGATCGCCGAGGGTCGCCGCCGCATTCGGAACGATCTCGCGCGCGGTCAGATTGGCGACGACGAGAAAGTCCAGGTCCCGGGATTCGATACCCGCGTGGTCCAGGGCGCGGTTCGACGCTTCGGCGCACAAATCCTCCGAGGTGACGCCGCCGTCTGCCGGCACCATGCTCCGCCGCCCGATGCCCGTAAGCTGACGGGCCCAGCGATCGAACACGTCCGCGTCGGACAGCGAGTCGGCTGCTTCGGGGTCGGTTTTGCGCAGAGACGCACGCGCACGCTCCGAGTCGAAGCTCTCACGAATCGCCGGCAATTCGAACAGCGCGAAGTTGTCGACCAGACGGTCGGGCACGTAGTGGCCTGTACCACTCAGGTACACGGGTCGCAAAGATCCGCTCAAGCTGCCTGCCTAGGATTGGGGACGCGTCGGGTCGGGCCGACGAGCAACAGGTCGGCGAATATACGCTGGCGCACTTCCGCACTCAATCGAGTGGAGTGTAAGCCGGTGCTATGTGGGGAGTACGGAAGTGTCAGCCTCGGTCGCGCGGCGTAGTCCTGGACAGTTCGCTTCCTCTGCGGTCACGCGGTCGATCCCTGCTAGGGGCCCGTCGGATGCCGGGACGCGATTCTCCGGCGATCGCACGCAGAGCCTCTCGGGGCGAGTCGCC
>JARFPW010000236.1 GCA_029288095.1 Gemmatimonadota bacterium | reverse complement strand
TGATCCGCCACCTCAAGGAGACCGGCCTTGTCGCGGATTGCCCCCGTGAAGGCCCCGCGCTTGTGTCCGAACATCTCGGATTCAAGCAGTTCACCCGGTAGCGCGGCGCAGTTGACGGCGACGAAATTCCGGCGGGCGCGCCGGCTCTCGCGATGAATGTACTGGGCGAACAGCTCCTTCCCCGTACCACTCTCCCCCGTGATGAAGACCGAGGCGTTGGTGGGAGCAACCTTCAAGGCCTTGGAAACGGCGTCGCGCATCGACTTTGAGATCCCGAGAATCGGATCCCCGCGCTCGACCAGGATGCCCTTCTTCTCCGTCGGCTTGGTCAGCTTGCGGCTGCGTACCAGCGTGTGGGCCGCACGTCCAACAAGCACCAGTAATTGGGTCGCCGTAAACGGCTTCGCCATGTAATCCCAGGCGCCCGCCTGGATGGCTCGCACGCTGCTCTCCGGCGTCGCGTGACCCGTCATCAGAATCGCCAGGGCATCGGGATTTCGGCGGCGCACTTCGGCCAGCAGATCGAGGCCGTGGACATTCGGCATGTTCTGATCGATGAGCACGACATCGAAGGCCTGCGAACGAACGCGACGCAGCGCCTCGTCGGCCCGGCGCTCTACCTCGCAGGAGTACCCCTCACCCAGGAGGACGGACTCGCAGCTCTCGAGGATGCTCGGTTCATCATCGACCACATAGATCCGAACCCCGGATCGCGCCTCGGCATCCAGGATGACCGGTCCGTCCATCTGGTCGACTTCGTCGGCCGACGCGGCGGCCTGCTCTTCCAACTCGGCGGGTTCGGTCACGTAGGGTGGTCTCCCGGCATTCCCACGAATGCCTTCCTGATGAGTCCTGGCGCCAACGATGACGCCTCGCGGGAGAAGGATCGGGCAATTCCCGCGCCCGTGTGGCGGGAATCCGGCATATCGGCAGGAACGTGTAGGAAAGATGCGACGAACTGCGAGAAACCAAGGAATTGAAAGGCGTTGTATCGGGGGATCCGGAGAACGCTATTCGGAGCGCGACACGCTTCGCGAGGGCATTTTGCCGATTCGCTGCGGATTTCGCACGGCGACTTGGATCAGCCCGCAGATACTCGTCCGGCTGGTCCGGCGGCCGCTGCCGGATCAACCTCCGACTCGAGCGTTATCTGGGCGATCCGATCCGCCGCCCGGCCGTCCCAGAGTGGCGGAATCGTGGCCTCCCGACGCTCCAATAACGCCGAGCGGACCTCGTCGGGAATCCCGTCGGGGTCACCGTAGTACAGGCGATTCGTGCCATGCGTGATGGTGACGGGGCGCTCCGTATTGGAGCGCAGCGTAATACAGGGCACTCCGAGCACGGTGGTCTCCTCCTGGATCCCCCCGGAGTCCGTCAGGACCAGCCCTGCGGAGGCCATGAGGCCCAGAAACTCCAGATATCTCAATGGCGGAAGCACGTGCAACGGCGAAAGGAGATGCTCCAGCCGCAGTTCACGAATGCGCGCAGCCGTACGCGGATGGAGCGGCAGCACTACTGGATGGCCCGTCAGCAGTGAGACCTGACCGAGAGCTTCGAGTAACGGCGCTAGCCGATCCCGCGAGTCGACGTTGGACGGACGATGAAGCGTGACGAGCACATAGTCGCCGTTCTCAAACCCCATTCCGGCCGCCACGTTGAGCGCCGTGGCCCGCTCCTGGTGCGCGAGGAGCGTGTCGATCATGACGTTGCCGACGAAGTGGATCCGGTCCGCCGATACACCCTCGGCGAGCAGATTGTCCGCAGCAGATGGCTCAGTGGTAAACAGGGCGTCGCTGAGCCGGTCCGTCACCACGCGGTTGATCTCCTCGGGCATAGTCCAGTCACCGCTCCGCAATCCGGCTTCCACATGGGCCACCCTGATTCCGAGCTTGGCCGCGACGAGCGCGGCGGCTACCGTGGAGTTTACGTCACCTACCGTGAACACCCAGTCCGGCTGCACGCGCAGCAGCACCGGTTCGACGGCTATCATGACCCTGGCTGTTTGGACGGCGTGGCTCGCCGATCCAACTCCCAGGTCCACATCGGGCCGCGGAAGACCAAGGTCCTCGAAGAAGTACTTCGACAACTCGTCGTCGTAGTGCTGACCGGTGTGCACGAGAGTCTGCTGTACCTCACCCGTGCGATCGAACGCCTTCATTACTGGCGCGATCTTCATGAAGTTCGGCCGTGCGCCCACTATATGGAGGAGTTTCTGCATGTGTCGGTTGTTCCTATTCGACGGTGACGCTCTTGGCCAGGTTTCGCGGCTTGTCTACGTCGCAGCCGCGTAACACTCCGATATGATACGCGAGCAGCTGCAACGGCACACTGGTCAGCACGGGCAGCAGTGCGTCCACGGTGTGGGGCACCGTGAACAGCTCATCGGACAACTCGGCGAGTCCATTGGGCTCGCTCGATATAGTGACGAGGTGCCCACCACGGGCCTTCACTTCCTGCATGTTCGAGAGCACCTTTGGATAGCTGGCATCCCTCGGCGCAACCACGAGAACGGGCATGTCTTCATCGATCAGCGCGATCGGCCCGTGCTTCATTTCAGCCGCCGAGAAACCCTCGGCGTGTACGTAGCTGATCTCCTTCAACTTGAGAGCCCCCTCCAGCGCAACCGGAAAGCTGTAGCCCCGGCCCAGGTAGAGGAAGTTGTCGTGGCCTGCGAGGCGAGAGGCTAGCGCCTCTATCTCGTCCGCCCGGTCGAGAATCTTCTGTACCTGGTCGGGCAACGCGGTGAGGGCCTCCAGGTACTCGTGAATCAGCTCTGAGGACAGCCCCCGCCGCCTCCCCATGCAGAGGCTGAACAGAGTCAACGCGACCACCTGAGAGGTGAACGCCTTGGTGGATGCCACTCCGATTTCCGGTCCGGCATGGAGGTAAACTCCGGCATCGGTGAGTCGGGCTATGGAACTTCCCACCGTATTGATGATGCCGAGCGTCGTGCAGCCGCGCCGCTTGGCCAACTCAATCGCGGCGAGCGTGTCGGCGGTCTCACCAGACTGGGATATCCCGATGACCACCGTATCTGGTTCGAGCACCGGATCTCGATAGCGCCACTCGCTGGCATATTCCACGGACGCCGGGATCCTGGCCAGCTCTTCCAGCAGGTACGCGCCGATTTGACCTGCGTGCCATGACGTACCACAGGCCGTGAAGATCACCCGGCGCGCTGTCTTCAGAGAATCAGCCACTTCGCGCAGACCGCCCAATCGAACCGCTTCCCCGCCCCCGACGATGCGGCCACGAAGCGTGCTGGCAATCGTTTCGGGTTGTTCGTGGATCTCCTTCAGCATGTAGTGTGGATACCCGCCGCGCGAGGCCTCCTCGAGGTCCCATTCGATCTGCTCCACGCGCAAGTCGACCCGGGACATCGCTTCCATGTTGACGATGTCACAGCCGGAAGTATCGAACACAGCCATCTCGCCATCGTCCAGATAGACGACGCGACGCGTGTGGGGAATGATGGCCGAGGCGTCGGACGCTGCGTAGATCGCTCCGCGACCCAGGCCGATCATCAACGGCGATCCCTTCCTGGCACAGACGATTCGGTCGGGCTCAAGGGCTGAAATGACCGCAATACCGAATGTGCCTTCAACGAGCCGGAGTGCGCGGGAAACCGCTAGATGAAGAGGCGGATCATGTTGATCGGCTATCAGGTGGGCCAGAACTTCCGAATCGGTTTCTGAACGAAACTCGTGACCTCGCCGCCGCAGCTCGACGCGGAGAAGATCCGCGTTCTCGATGATCCCGTTGTGAACCACCGCAATCGCGCGGGCCGTGTCAACGTGCGGATGCGCATTGAGTTCGTTCGGCTCTCCATGCGTGGCCCACCGTGTGTGGGCAATGCCCGACGTGCCGGCAACGGGCGCTTCACGCAGGCGCTGCGTCAGAGCCTCAATCCGGCCGCACACGCGTCGCACCTCGAGGCCCCGGCCGTTCTGCACCGCCATGCCTGCGGAGTCGTAACCTCGATATTCGAGACGCTCCAGACCTTTGAGTAGAACTGGCGCTGCCTCATCCGGGCCGACGTATGCAATGATCCCACACATGGTTATGAACCGCCCGTTAACAAGTCGTGGCCTGTGGCCGCCCAGGCGGCGGCACGTGCGGCAATTGGGAATACAAGGGCCGGGCCATATATGGACGACCGTACGGCTCTGATGGTCACTGATCCCACGATCTACGCAGACTTCCGGGCTAATCGCCGTTCGCGTTGTCGCGGTTCGGGCGGCCCCGCCGTCCGGAGTCCTGACCGCAGGTGTTGCGACCATCCGACACTGAGGGCTCTTTTTCGATGGATCGACGTACTATGTTCTCGGTGCCGGTGAATGCCTGACCGTTCGGGAGGTAGCTCCCGCAGGGCTTTCCCGGCCGACTAACCGGGCGAAATCGCGGGACCGTTGTTCGGCACTGCTCTTGCGTTTGGCGGTTCCGACCGAGCCTCGCGATCGACGTGGCGATGATGGCTGAAACAGGGATTTGTGCGTGAACGAGCATCCAGATACTCCCGAGCGGTTGCCTGCCATACAGAGGCGGCCATACGAAATCCAGGCGCACGACAGCTACGCGCTGGACGCTTTTGATGGCGGGGACAACGTGGATGTCCGGCGTCTGTTCGATTCACTCTGGCGGTGGAAGTGGCTGATCGCCGGCTGCACGCTGCTGGGCGTGGCCGGGGGCCTCGTCGCCAGCCGGTTCGTTGAGCCTGAGTACCGTGTAGAGGCGACGATCTGGCTCGAGGAGGACAACAAGACCGGCGCGCTCCGTGGAGAGGACCCGCTGGCAGGGGAGGGTTGGAGCAACGTCTTTCGCAGCAACACGGTAATCGGTCCGGTCGTCGAAGACATGCAACTCTATCTGCGGGCCGATCGCATCGACGGTGTCGATTCTACCGCGTTCCGGGATTTCAAACTGGGTGGCCCGGTGATCTCGGGCAGCTACACGCTTTCCACAGCACGCGACGGCTCCTATGAGTTGGCGCTCGCGGATACGAGCGCCGTTGAGCGCGGTCGTCTTGGCAGCCCGATAGGTGGATCGTTCGGATTCGTATGGGACCCGCCGCGGAGTGCTTTCGACGGCGAGGCAGAGGCCAGGTTCTCGGTACTGTCGATGCGGCAAGCCCGCGCCCGTGTCCGGGAGACGTTGAGGGTAGACTACATCGAGGATGCGGGAATCCTCGTCGCTCGCCTCACGTGGGACAACGCCGAGCAGTCGGCGCCGCTACTCAACGCCCTGCAGGCCCAGTTCATTACGACGGCGACGAATCTGAAGAACGCGCAGCTTAGACAGAACGTGGCGATCCTTCAGGAGCAGACCGGCGTCGCGGAGGACCGGCTTCGGGATGCTGAGTTCAGCTACCAGAACTTCCGCATCGGGGCGATCACGCAACCCTCGGAGCGCCAGTTCCTGCCGACACCTGATCTCGGTGGAAGTGGCCGGGGGACGGTCCTGGGCTCGGGTGACCCGGTATTTGGAGCCTTCTTCACGAAGCGGGTGGAGCAGCGTGAGATCCAGAGCGAGCTGGATCAGCTGGCTACGATTCTGAGGGAGTCGCGTGCGGGTGGCCCGGTAGATGTCCTGACCCTGATGACGCTGAGTTCCGCGAGCGACTACCCCGTACTGCGCGCCACTCTCGACAATCTGAATGTCAAGGAGGCCCTGCGACGCACCTACCTGCTGACGTACACGGAGCAGGCAGAGCCGGTTCAGCTGGTTGCGGAGGAAATCAATCAGATCAAGACCGTTCAGATCCCTGACCTGGTCAGCGACCTGATCAACCAGTTGTCGCAGCGCCTCGCCACTCTGAATGCCGAACTCGATGCTCAGACCGGGGAGTTGCGTGCCATCCCCGGCAGGACGATCGAGGAAGCCCGGCTCGAGCGAGAGATGGGCGCTGCAGCGGATCTGCATGCGAACCTGCAGCGTAGCTTGAAGGCAGCGGAACTGACGGAAGCTACGAGTTCACCGGGCCTCCAGGTGTTGGATCGCGCGTCTCCGCCGCTCGGACCTACGGAGAACGCCGTCCCGCAGATCATGCTGATAGCCAGCCTGGCCGGACTCGGCCTGGGCCTCGTCGGGGCGCTTCTTCTCGACAAGATGGACAAGCGAATCCGCTATCCGGACCAGGTGGAGAAGGGGCTTGGACTTCCGGTGCTGGGCATCGTTCCGCGTTTGGACGAGTCCAGCGGTGTGGATGCCAACGTAGCCGTCGAGTCGTTCCGGTCGATCCGAGTGCAGATCAGCCATTCGAACGGCACTTCCCGCGGACTCGTGCTGGTCACGAGCCCTGCGCCACGGGACGGGAAGTCGATGGTCTCCGCGAACCTGGCGATTTCCTACGCCTCGGCAGGCTACCGGACGATTCTCATCGACGCCGATATCCGGCGCGGACATGCGGAGGAAATGTTCGGCGTGGACCGCTCGCCGGGCCTGGCCGATTACCTGAAGGGCAAGGCAACCGCAGCCGACGTTCGACAGGCGACGAAAATCGAGGACCTGACGATGATCGCGAAGGGAGCGGGCACGCATTTCAACCTGGAACTGCTCGACTCCGCTCTGATGGACGCGCTTCTCAAGGATCTGCGTACGGACTTCGACGTCGTAGTGCTCGACGCGCCGCCCCTGGCGGCGGGCGCGGACGCGCTCGTGCTGGGTAAGCGGGCTGACAAGGTGGTGGTCGTGCTCAGAGCCGGCGAGACGGATGAGGTGCTGGCACGCACGAAGCTGGATCTGATAGGCAACGTCGACGTCCCGATCGTGGGGGCAGTACTCAACGCGGTTCCGACGAACTCTCACTACTACCCGTACTACGCGAATTACTACTACCAGGCCGAGTCTGTCTGATGAGCGCGGTCGAGACGGCGGATCGGGCGATGCGGATACTGGTGACGGGCGCGGCCGGCTTCATCGGGTCGCACCTCTGCGAGCGGCTTACGAACGATGGTCACTCGGTCTGGGGCCTGGACAATTTCGACGATTTCTATGACCCGGAGCTCAAGCGACGCAACATCTCGCGCGTTGGGCTGCACCCGCGCATGCACGTCGTCGAGGGCGATGTTAGGGACCAGATCCTGCTTGACGGCCTGTTCGGAACGGTTCCCTTCGACCTGGTTATCCATCTGGCCGCGCGTCCGGGCGTCCAGCCGTCGGTTAACGACCCGGGCTTGTGCTACGACGTCAACGTGACTGGTACTCTTCGTCTTCTCGAGACGATGCGGCGCTACCGGGTTTCGAGGCTTGTGTTCGCGAGTTCGTCCTCGGTGTATGGAGATGATGCGGCTGAGCCGCTCTCCGAAGAACATGCGGCGGGCACGCCAAGCTCTCCCTACGCCGCTTCCAAGCGATCGGGTGAGCTACTCTGCCACTCGTGGCATCACCGGTGGGGGCTCTCGGTGTATTGCCTCCGCTTCTTCACCGTCTACGGTCCGCGTCAGCGGCCCGACCTCGCGATCAACCAGTTCCTGACGCTCTTGCGTCAGAAGAAGCCGGTACCGATCCATGGTGATGGAGTGACAGGTCTTGACTATACCCATATCGATGACGCCGTCGAGGCAGCCAGTCGGGCCGCCGTCCAGCTTCGTCAGCTCCCGCCGAACGCCCCGATATTCCGGATTCTCAACGTCGGTCACGGCCGGGTCATCGGTCTGGAGGAACTCGCAGAAACGCTGAGCCGTGTGCTCGGTGTGAAGGCACGGCTCTCGCGCGGGGGCGGCGGTATGCGGAACACGCAAGCCGCCGATACGAGCCGACTGGAGGAAGAACTGGGCTACCGCCCCCGGATCGACTTCGCCGACGGCGTATCTCGTTACGTCGAGTGGCTCGAAGAAGTCGAATCGGCTGAGGTGGTGACGGCAGGGCCCTGATGGCGAGCACGAGCGTGGGTATAATCGCTCTTACCGACCGTACGTGGACGGAGCGTTACATGAGCGAGGCTAACCTTATGCTTCGCCTGGCCCGCCG
>JARFPW010000137.1 GCA_029288095.1 Gemmatimonadota bacterium | reverse complement strand
CTGCCGGAGCAGCTTGCGTCCTCCATCGTCTCGGCGGGTAGAGAGATGATCGCCACCCGGCCGTCACCGTCCGCTCGCACGACGAAGCGCAGATGGGTGACCTGGTCCGGCTGGGCCGCCGCTGCGCTGCTCGCGGGCCTGCTGCTGCTTCCCACCAGCGAGCCGACCGCGGGAGACGCTCGCGCCGAGGTTTCTCCAGCGGATGCCCGCGAGGCGCTCCTGGCGATGGATGCCGATCTGATCCCCTGGACAGGTACCGATGATCCGGCTGCGTTTGCCGCAGGGGGCGACGTGGTCTGGAGCCGAGCCGAGCAGGCGGGCGTGATGCGGATCCGCGGTCTCGCGCCTAACGATGCCGACGTGGCTCAGTATCAGCTGTGGATTTTCGACGCGGGCCGCGACGATCGCTTCCCGGTAGACGGAGGCGTATTCGATATTCCGGAAGGATCCGAGGAAGTACTGGTCCCGATCCGCGCCCGTCTCGAGGTCCGTGATGCCACCCTGTTCGCAGTGACGGTTGAGCCACCGGGCGGTGTAGTGGTCTCGGACCGCGAGCGAATCGTCCTTACGGCATCCGTGGGCTGATAGCGTCCCGAGCCTTCCCTTAGTGACGTACCTCGAGATCGCTAGTCTCCGAGACACCCAGTGCGTCGGCCAGGACATCACAAACGGACTGGAGCACCTTGACGCGTGCGAACCGCTTGTCATTGCCTTCAACCAGGACCCACGGCGCGGTTGGTGAGTTCGTGAGCCGGACCATGTCGTCGACAGCGTCCTCGTAGGCCTTCCACTGCTCACGATTGCGCCAGTCTTCTTCGGTCAGCTTCCAACGCTTGTACGGGACCTCCTCCCGCGCTTGGAACCGACGGTCCTGCTCTTCCTGTGAAATGTGGAGCCAGAACTTGACCAGGATGATCCCGTGTTCGGTGAGCGATTCTTCGAATTCGTTGATCTCCTGGTACGCGCGCCGCCACTCCTGCTCGGCCGCGAAGCCCTCGATTCGCTCCACGAGCACGCGACCGTACCAGCTCCGATCGAATATCGTGACTTTTCCGGCGCGAGAAAGATGGCGCCAGAACCGCCACAGGTAATGGTGCTTGTTCTCCTCGTCCGTCGGAGCCGCGATCGAGATAATCCGCACATCGCGCATGTCGAGCGCCGGAACGATCCTCCGAATCGCGCCGCCCTTCCCCCCCGCGTCCCAACCCTCGAACACGAGGATCGTCGACCTTCCCTGCTCCCGGGCCAGTCTATGCAGCCGGTTCAAGCGGGCCTGGAGACGCTTCAGCTCGGACCTGTAGCCCTGCCGGTCCAGTGTGCGCCCGAGATCCAGATCGGAGAGGACGGACACGACACGGCCTGTCGCGTTCGGCACCGTCGGCGGCTCGCCCGAATCGGCGGTCTCGACCGGTGTCGATCGCCGCGCATCCATCTCATCCAGACGGTTCTCGAGGGCGTCTCGAATTACCCGGCCGACCGTTAGGCCACGGTACCGCCCGTCCGAGCCATCGACGATGTGCCAGGGAGCCGCTTCCGCAGTCGTACCTTCGATCAGGAGGGCACCGGTTCGGACGAAGCGGTCGTACATCGTCCAGTGCTCCCAGTCTTTCCGCGTAACGCGCCACCTGGACAGCGGATCCGCCTCGAGCTTCTCGAGCCGTTGCTTCTGGGCTTCCAGCCCAAGGTGCATCCAGAACTTGAGGATCAGGGTCCCGTCTTCGGCCAGCGTCCGCTCGAGCGCCCGGATGGCCTGGACCTGAGATAGCAGCACCTCGGGAGAAGACTCGCCATACACGCGGTCAAGCAGCGGCTGCGAATACCATGCGCTGAGAAACACGCCGATCTGCCCGTGCTCCGACAGATCCCGCCAGTACCGCCAGTATCGCGGTCGCTCGGCTTCCTCGTCGGATAGCGCACCGTAGGCACGTGTCTCGATGCCCCGGGGATCCATCCAAGTACTTAGGAGGTTCGCGAGGTCGCCCTTCCCGGCCCCATCGACCCCGGCGAACAGGACCAGGACGTTGAAGTCGGCATCCCGCAGGCGAGTCTGCAGCTCGAGAAGCTGCTCACGGAGGTCCGTTTCTGCGTCGCGAAGCTTCTTCTTCGAAAGAGCCTCTGTCGTCAGAGCGCCGGCAAACAGCTTCTCGGCACGCTTGATCTCACGTGCCACTTCGGAGGACAGCGGAACGTCTAGCGGAGGGTGCATTCGGCTTTCGCCACGTTGGTAGTTGGGGCCTTAGTTGGAGTTGCAGATTGTAAGCTGAAATCTCGGCTGGGGGAAGGTGCTGGGCGCAGTGCACAACCCTGCGGCACTGCGGCCCTTCCTCGATACAGCGAGCCAGCAAGATCCTGCTGGCGCAGACGTTGACATCCCACGATGCCGTTGTGATAGTGGACCGATCCGCAGACGGTGCTCGCCGAGTTCGCATCACGGGGATACGAAGTCGACTCCTGCGGATCCTGACGAGAAACATCCCGGGGAGGTGCGACGCATGGTTCGAGGCCGAGTCTCGACCGCCGTATTGATCCTGCTGCTGGGCGTCACCCTGCCAGCGGGGGCCCAGGAAGGACCACGTGCGGAAGCACGTCTGGCGGAGCTCGGCCTGGAACTACCGACCCTGTCCGAACCGTTCGCCAATTACGTCAGGGCCGTCCGGTCCGGAGACCTGGTCTTCCTCGGAGGCCATACGGAGTGCGAGGATTACACGACGGGAAAGGTGGGCAAGGACCGGACGGTGGATGAGGCGTACCAGGCGGCGCGCGGGACGGCGCTGTGCATGCTGGCGTCGTTGAAGGCTGAGATCGGCGACCTGGACAAGGTCGTGCGGATCGTCCGGCTGGTGGGCATGGTCAACGCGACCGACGACTTCACGGAGCACTCTCAAGTCATTAACGGCGCGTCCGATCTTCTCGTAGACGTGTTTGGCGAACGAGGACGGCATGCTCGAGCCGCCGTGGGCGTGGCGTCACTCCCCGTCAATATCACGGTGGAGATCGAGATGATCGTCCAGGTCGAGGACTAGGGCGAACGGCCAATCGGGGCGGCGAGATTCGGTGTCGCCTCTCAGACCTTCGCCGCCGGCGAAGCACTCGGCGACCTCGTTATACTTATACTTGCCCTGCGTCGGAGTCTCTCTGCAAACCTCGACCTCCTGGGAGGAAGAACATGGCAGTACTTGAGTTTGATGACGAACTATCGAGGGTCGTAGAGGCGTTCAACACATCGGCCGGTGCGGTCGCACGACGCGCCGCGATCCTGCAAGCACTGGCCGGGAAGCCTGGTGAGCGAATACTAGATGTTGGTTCGGGCCCGGGACATCAGGTCTTTGAACTGTCAGCCGTCGTGGGCCGTGATGGTCACGTAGCAGGCGTCGACCTGGCTGAGAGTGCGGTAGCGATCGCACGTAGAAGGTGCGCCGATCTGGGCAACGTCACCTTTCACGTCGGCGAGGCGACGAAGCTTCCCTTCGACGATGGTAGCTTGGACCGTGTCATGTCGAGTCAGGTGTTCGAGTATCTGGACGATGTTCCCGGTGCGATCACCGAGATGTTGCGAGTTCTGAAACCGGGTGGGCGCGTGCTGATTCATGATACTGATTGGGGTGCACTACTCTGGCATTCGAGCGACCCGGACCGAATGAAGAAGGTTATGCGGGCTTGGGACGCTCACCTGACAGACCCTCATCTTCCACAATCTTTGGGGACAAAGCTCGTGTCTGCCGGTTTCACAGACATAGCAGTTGAGCCATTCGTTCAGCTCGAAACGGATTATGATCCTGCAAGTGCCAGCGGGATACTGATGGAGTTCATCGAAGGCTATGTCCAGACCGAGGGCATCTCCGCAGAGGCCGCTGAGGCCTGGAGCGCCGATCTCAAAGTATTGGGTCTGAGCAGCGATTATTTCTTCAGTTCGAACGAGTACATCTTCACGGGTGCCAAACCATAGGCCCTTACCCGATCTAGCTTCCGAGATGTGCTGTCGAGTCCAACAATCGGCGCGGCGAGGGTCGCTATTGCCCTCCCGCCGCCTCCGAGGGCGAAGTCCCGTACCGCATGAACAACACGGGTACAACGACCATGTTCAGCGCCTGTCTCTTATACACATC